>BNUV01000011.1 GCA_025997615.1 Spirochaetia bacterium | reverse complement strand
CCGGTGGGCCTCAACGAAACTGCGGCGGTGGTGGGCGCGGGGCTTATCGGCCTGCTTCTTTTGGATGTGTTAAAATCATCAATTGCGGGCAGAATCATCGCCCTGGATACGGATCCTTTCCGGCGGAAAGTTGCCCTTGACCGGGGCGCGGACGCCGTGTTCGATCCCGCCGACAAAGATATCCACAAAAAAATACTTGAAATTTCAGATGGACGCGGCGTTGATCATGTCTTTGAGGCGGTGGGAGCCACAGCGCCCATACAAACCGCTATTGCTATCGTACGCAAAGGAGGATCGGTTACGCTTATCGGCAACATAAGCCCCAGGGTCGAGATTCCCCTGCAAAGAGTCGTCTCCGCCCAGATAAGTCTTTACGGTTCCTGCGCCATTGCGGGGGAATATCCTATTGTGCTGGACCTCATAAGCAGAAAAAAGATCAACGTAGCTTCTCTCATCAGCAAAAAAGCGCCATTGGCGGAAGGACAGATCTGGTTTGACAAGCTCTACAACCGCGAAGACAATCTCCTTAAAGTGGTATTGATTCCATAGGGCTGATCCCGGAGGAGAAAAATTTGAAAGACAAGGTGCGGCTGGGGATTATCGGTTACGGAAAAGTGGCGAATCTCCACGCCGAAGCTTTGAGAAATTGCCTTAACGGAGAGCTGGTTTCGGTGGCCGGCAGAAACACCGAACGCCGTAATGATTTTGCCGCAAAATGGAAAATTGCCTCCAGGGAAAATGCCGCCGATATGGTGGATAGAGATAGTGTAGATGCGGTTATTATCACCACACCTCATCCGCAGCATTGTGAAGGGGCGCTGGAGGCTATCGCCGCCGGCGCTCATGTGCTGGTGGAAAAGCCCCTGGCGGTGACGGAAAAACAATGTGATGAAATGATCGCCGCCGCAAAAACCGCGGGGAAAATTCTTTCGGTGGTATGCCAGCGGCGGTGGTTTCCCGCCTGTATCCGGATCAAAAAAGCCATCGACGAGGGCAAACTCGGCAAACCGGTTTTGGCCCAGCTTACGATCCTGGGCTGGCGTGACAAAGCTTACTACGACAGTGATCCCTGGCGGGGCAAGTGGGCCACCGAGGGCGGTGGCATCCTCATCAATCAGGCGCCTCACCAGATCGATCTTCTGCAGTGGTACATGGGGCCTTTTGCCGAGATAAAAGGCTTTTGGGATAATTTTAACCATCCTTACATCGAAGTTGAGGACAGCGCCGTGGCGGCCCTGCGTTTCAAAAACGGCGGCCTGGGATCGGTGCTGGTGAGCAATTCACAGAAGCCGGGCATCTACGCCAAGGTGCATATACACGGCAGCGCGGCCTGGTCCGCCGGGGTGCAGACCGACGGCGGCGCCATGTTCATTGCCGGCATGAGCGCTATTACCGAACCGCCCCTGAACGATCTCTGGACTATCGAAGGCGAAAAAGATCTTCTGGAAAAATTCCGCGCCGAAGACGAGGCCTTTTTCAAAACCATCGATCCTACGGTGTATTTTTTTACCTGTCAGCTCGAAGATTTTTGCGATTCAATTCGGGACGGCAAGCCCCCTGCATCCACCGGCGAAGAAGGCCGGGAAACGGTTAAGTTTATAGAAACGCTGCTCCACGGGAATGGCGTTTAAGCCCGGGACTTTAACAAATCCAAAGGATAGGCCGCTGCATCGGCAATGGCACGGTAAAATTTGGCGGAAAATTCCAGGTGCCGTTTTAACGGCTCTGAGGGCGGCGTTTTAAGTTCCTTTTCCAATTCTTCCGCCTGGGGGAAAAGAAAACCCGCCGTTTCTTTTGCCTCGTTTTTTATGATCCTTGCGGTAATATCATCGAGCTTACGGAGAATTTTTTCCTGTTCATGTTGATTGACTTTTCCCCTCATTCCCCGGGAAGCGATTGCTGCCGCGGCCTCCGCATTGTTTTTTATTTCTTCAAGGTTCTGTATCAGACTTGCCCGGGCTTCACGGTAGTATTTTTCCCGCCATGTTTTTTTTTCAGGACTGGAAAATTCTTTTTCCATGGAACTGAAAATTTCACAGAGGCAGCGGTTTATTTCGTCCCGCCGGGGAGGAAGCGCGAAAATGTCTTCCACGGATCCGTTTTCAAGGCCCTTGATGGCGATTCCCTCAGGGGAAAGGCGGCGGTTTTGTATATGGGGAAACTGGCGAAAACGGTTTTCAAACCAGGAGGCGTAAAGCGAAAGCCGCCGGTCCGTTAACAGGATTTTTCCAGTGGCGTCATTGGCCTTGAAGGGCTGGCCGTCCCGAAGCGCCCGGACGGACCAGGTCTCCACGGGAACAAAGCGATTCGATTCGGCCAGGGCTTTTTCTTCAAACCGGGCGCCCTTGAAATGAGTTTTCAGTTCCGGAAAACCCAGGTCCAGCCCGGCGATAAAAATTTTTTCCGGCTCCATTAACCGGGCAAAATCCCAGGCGGTAGAAGCCACCGATCCCCCGGCGCCGAGTCTTCCTTTTTCATCCACCTTTTCTTCGATAAAGCGGCCCAGGGGAAAGAGGGAGCCGCACAAAAGCGTGTGCCCAAAGCGATGCCGAAGCACCGCAGGGTACACCGCCGACTCGGCCACGAGGCAGGTTTCCGGCGCCGGGGCGTGATCCAGATGGCGGCTATTCCAGTATTGGGGATCCACGACTAAAACAAAATCGGGGTTCACCCCGGCGTTCAGCAAAAAACGGAGCGATGTGTCCACCGCCACCACAAGACAGCGGCGGGCAATTTCCCGCAAATGGGGAAAAACTTTATCAAGCGAAGGACCGGCGGCGGCGAGAAACACCGGAACGCCCCGCAGCGCGCCGGAAAGAATTCCTTCAAGGGGGGAAACGCCGGAAAAATCCCGGATGGCTTCCATGTTGGCCGCCAGGTTGCGGACCCATCGTTTGCCGAAACGGCGGAGGGTCGCCATATTCACTTCATCTTTCGACAGCCATGTTTTAATGTGCCGTTCTGTTTCGGCGTACCAATCTTCATCAATATCCATGAGCGGCTTCTGGCGGAGTATTAGCGGTTCAATTCGCCCAAAAAGATCGAGGGCCCCGATGACAGCACTTGATGAAGAGCCTGAGACAAAGACAAGTTTATGTTCCGTAAGAAAGCGGCGTAAATCCCGGCTCTCAAAGGCTTTTTTCAATACGGCGAGGCGGTGTTCCACGATAATCAGAGGCCGCTTTTTATTTTGCAGGGCTAACGCTTCCGCTGCATACCCCAGACCAAAGCCGAGAATCAGTGCCGGACTTTCGTCATCATTATTATTGTGTAAAATACTTTCCACCAGGCGGCGGCCTTCGCGCACCGGATCTCTTTTTGAGTGAATGTGAACGCCGTTGATAACAAGCGTAGGCGGGCCTGCGGCGGAATCTTCTATCGTAATATTTTCATCCGTCGCCGTTATTATCTGTTCAGCCAATCCACCGTAGTTTTTTTTGATTACTGCCAAATTGGCTTCCAGATTGGCTGCCCAAAAAGATGCCACGTTTTTTATTCCAGTTCCAGCGTTATGGTTGTGCCGGCGGACACCGGACTGCCCGGCGCGGGGCTTTGCCGGCGCACCCATCCATCACCATAAACTTCCACCTTAATATCTTCCCGGAGAAGGAGGGGCGAAAGTTCTTTTTTGGAATAACCGCCGAAACTGGGCATGGTGTCTTTCAGTTCGGGCAGCAGCCGGCCGGAAATTGTTATGGCCCCCGAATGACTAGTCTGGGGATTCCGGCCCCGGGGAATTCCCAGGTAATCGATCAATGCTTCGGCGGCTTCGCGGATGGGCGGGGCGGCGATACGGCCCCCAAGGAATTCGCCCCGGGGCCTGACAATTGCAATGTAGAGGATCAGCGAGGGAGATTCGGCGGGTAAGAGGGCGATACAGCTGGCGATGAAATCCGTTGAGGAATAGCCCCGGGTATTGGCGCCGGAGCTTTGGGCAGTTCCGGTTTTGACCGCCAGGGAAAGATCTTCCACATTGGCCCGCCATCCGGTGCCTATGTCGGAGGTAACATCGACCATATAACTCCGCATGGCCCGGGCGGTTTCGGGCCGGAGTATCTGCCGGGGGGGATCGGCTTCGTAGGCCCTGATGATTTTGCCCTCCGGCGATTCAATCCGGGATACGATGCGGGGAGAAACCATAAGGCCGTTGTTGGCCACCGCCGATGCCGCCTGGAGCATCTGCAGGGCGGAAACGGAAAGTTCCTGACCCATGGCGATGGTCGGTTTGGACCGCTCGGACCAGCGTTCCACAGGCCAAAAGAGGCCCGCCGTTTCACCGGGGTTTCCCGCCTTTGTTTGGGAACCGAATCCGAGATCCCGCAGCCGTGTGTTAAAGGCTTCCTTGTTCATACGGTCCGCAGCGTAAGCCGCTCCGGCATTGCAGGAATAAACAATTATGTCGTGTACATTCACCCTGCCGTGGGCCCCCAGACAGTTAATGGTAAATGATCTCCCCCGGTTGTCCACCCCCTCATAGACGCCGTTACAGACGAAGATGGTATTACTTCCAATCGCCCCGGAATCCAAAAGGGATGCCATGGAAAAAACTTTAAACACCGACCCCGGTTCATAGTCCCATGAAGCGGCCAGATTCTTCCGCTGCGCACCGCTGAAATCATTAAAGTTGTTGGGATCAAAATTGGGGAGGGAGGCGGATCCCAGAATATCACCATTGCGGGGATCCATGGCTAAAAGCATTACCGCCTCGGCCCTGTTTTCCGTCAATGCGCGGCGGGCAATTTCTTCCAGAATGTACTGCACGTTTACGTCGATGGTCAGCACCACCGAATTACCCGTTTCTCCTTCCACCGCCGGGCTGAGATCCCTTTCAAACTGATATTCAATTCCCTCAAGGCCGGAATTCTCGTCCCCTACAAAACCGATGACCTGCCCCGCAAGGCTGTGTTCGGGATAAATTCTTCCCCAGCCCCGTTCCAGCCTGAGTTTCTGAAAACTTTTTTCCGCGACGGCCGCATCATTAATCAGCAATTCAATACGGTTCATGAGGGATATATCCATCCGCGTGCCCAGATCCACCGAGTTGCGGGATGATGAAACGATCCGGTTCAGCAGATCCGCCGAAGAAAGCCCCAGCGCCGGGCCGAGTATTTCGCAGAGGCCTTCCCGGTCGGGCATTTCCGATTTTTTTACGCTGAGGGTCCCCTTGGTCCTGTCCAGTTTCAGCGCTTTCAATATGCGGTTGGTTTTGGCGGCTTCGGCGCCCGCCGATTCAATAGCTTCTATCACCGGCAGCGATACCTGTTTTTTCAGGTACACAAAATTGGTAGGGGCCGACATAATCTGATTGAGAAGATCTCCCGCAGGAATTTCCAGGAAGGGTGATAACTTGCCCGCCAGTACCACCAGTTCCGACCGCATATCCTGTAATTGGGCTTCCCTGTCAGGCCCGTCTAACTTATCCTTCTGGACCGCCACATTCCCCACCCGGGTTTCCAGGGCAAGGATGCGGCTGTTCCGATCCAGAATACGGCCCCGGCCCGATCCCCGGACTGCTGATGATGTCTGCGCGAACCCTTGGTTCGCCGTTGCTGCCTGATCGGGGCTTAAGGGCCGCAGCATGACAATGCCGTAACGGACCAGCACCAGAACCGCCGCTGCGGAAAGGAGCGAGATAAAGACAATAAACCGTTTGTTAACAAAAGAAGACGCGCTCATTTTACTCCCAATACTTTTCCAATAATATGATCCGCCGGAACAGGCCCGTAGGAACGTGAATCGTAAGATTCTTTTTCGTTATCCCCCAGCATAAAAAAACTGTTGCCGTCCCTGATCCCGGCGCATCGTTTCACCGCCGTTTCACCGCCGGGGGCAAAGAAAACCACCACGTCCCCGGTTTCAGGCAGGGACCAGCGTATCAAATAAGAAGCGGAGCCGGGGAGCCGGAGACCGTAGTTCAATTTGTTCACCACCAGTATGCTGCCTGAATTTATCGCCGGGACCATGGATATTCCTTCGGTAATCATAAAGTCAAACAGGAAGACCTTCATCAAAAGAGCCGTGACAAGGGCTAAGAAAATGGCCTTCCCCCTGTTTATTTTCGGCAGATCCTTTTCCACATTGAAGGGAAGTATAGTATCGAAGGAATTTATGTGCAAGTTACATCGGACCAAAGTCTTAATAAAAGGCGAATAATGCCGATAATGTCGGTATGAACTACGGTTTTCAACAGCGGATCACCCGCCGCAAAAGCTCCCCGGTTCTTTCCCGGTTTCGCCCCGCCGGCAAGGCGGCTTACCGGCCCGAGGGTTATGGTTTCTCTCAACACAGAAACTTTATTGATGTCATCAAACAGAAACCGGTTAAGCCGGTCAAGCTTCGGCGGCCCAAAAAACTGCATACGCTGAAAAAGGCCGCCCGTGTAAAAGAATCCAAAAAAATCATTTTCCCGAAATTTTCCTTCAAAATCCCCTTCAAATTTGTCCTGCCCCGGCTTACGTTTTTTCGGAATGTTTCTGCCGGGGCTTTGCCTTTCCCCATGGCCCCGGTATTCATCCTAACGGCCATCGCGGTTTTTTCGGTTCTCTGTCTTAACTGGCAGGGAACGCCTCTTTCGGTCCTCAATGCCCAAAGCCCCCGCCCTTCCGGCGATCTTTTCCCTGAACCCCCGGTGGATCTCCTGTACCGGACCCAAATGACCCGTTATGCGGGGCTGGAAAGCGCCATGGAGGAGGCGGGAGAATTGATCCCCCTGGATATGCCGGAAACCTTTGCCTGGGAAACCTACAAAGTAAAGAGGGGCGATTCGGTTTCAAAGATCGCCGGAGATCATGCCCTGTCCTACGATGCGGTGATTTCTTCCAACGGGATGACCAATGCCCGGCTGCTCCGGGAAGGCGATGTTTTAAGGCTGCCCAACATGGACGGCATTGCCTACAAAGTTAAAGCCGGGGATACGCTCTCAAAGATCAGCGCCGGTTACGGTATCCCCCTGGAAGCCATATTGGACGCCAACGATCTGGCCTCGGAAACCCTCAGCTCGGGTACGGTGATCTTTCTCCCCGGCGCAAAAATGCGGACCGAGGATCTGAAACTGGCCCTGGGGGAGCTTTTCATCTACCCCATCCGGGGACGGCTTACCTCTCCCTTCGGCTGGCGGAACGATCCCTTCACCGGGGTCCGGCGTTATCACACGGCAATAGATATGGCCGCCAGTACAGGGACGCCCGTCAAGGCAGCCATGGACGGCAAAGTTGAAGTGGCGGGCTACAGCGCCACCTTTGGCAAATACATCATTCTGAAACATGACAATGGCTATCAGTCCATGTATGCCCACCTGAGCGAAGCTTCGGTTAACCAGGGCGCCTCGGTGCGGCAGGGATCAAAAATTGGTGAGGTCGGCAGTACCGGCTACAGCACAGGGCCTCATCTTCATTTTGCAGTATATAAAAACGGAAGAGCGGTAAATCCCCTTGATTATCTTACCCGTTAGGGTTATGGTTATGAAGGGTGCTTTCGTGATAATGGAGGGGTGATGCGTAAGCTGGTTTTGATTCTAATAGCGTTTATTGCGGTGGTAACCTTTATCCGTGCCTTTGATACAACCAATCCCGCAGGGGAATCTCCGGCCGGTATTGTTTCCGAAAGCAGGGCGGAATTCTAACAGCCATGGCTGACGGTGAAAGCTTTCAGGCGGTGCTGGATGAAACCTGCGACAGGCTTTGGGATACCAAGGTGCAGTATTCACTCAGGCGTATAGCGGAACTGGATGCGGCATTACAAAAAATGGAAACGGAGCTGGACGGCTTTGTAAGTTTAGCCCAATGATCTGAAAAAAAGTCTGATGCTGTCCCATATCCTTTTGAAAAATCCTCCCCGTTCAACCGCTTGTATTGTTTCCAGGGGGATGCGCCGGAGCTCGCCCCTGTCATCATACAAAACAAGGGAGCCCACGGTAGTGCCACTTGGGAGGGGCGCCAGCAGCGGATAGTCCAGCGCCACTTCCCCCCGAAGCCCCGCTCCCCGGTTTATCTCCGCGGTAAATTCCAGCGCCCCGGCGGGGACTATATCGGTAAAATTGGTTTTGCCTTTCCAGATCCGCGCCGGTTCCGGCGGATCAATCACCGGGCGGATAGTTTTATAATTTTCAAAAGCCCAGGTGAGGAGTCTCTTTCCATCATCATCACGGATCCGGTCGCCGCCCCGGGCCGCCGGCCCCCCGAGGATCACCACAATGAACCGGGTCCCCTGCCGTTCCGCCGTCAGGGCTATGTTGTACCCCGCCTCGTCGATGTATCCGGTTTTGAGGCCGTCCGTCCCGGGAAAACTTTTCAGCAGCGCGTTGCGGTTGTACTGGATAATAGTCCCCGGCCGGCTGCGAAAAACCGCCGCCACATTTTCCGCCTTGGGATAGGCAAACTCTTCAACCGTATGATAATCCTTCAATGTTTCCGGGTGGAGACCGATATACTCACGGCAGAATTGGGCAAAGTCCCGGGCGGTGGTCATGTTGAATTCGGAGATGCCGGAAGGTTCGGTAAAACGGGTTTTTTGAAGGCCCATCCCTTCAGCTTCGGCGTTCATGGCCTGGACAAAACCTTCCACCGTGGGGGCAAAGCGCAGAGCCACCGCCACCGCCGCATCGTTCCCCGAAGGAACCGCCAGCCCCAAAAGCAATTCCCCCAGGCTTACCCTTTGGCCCGCCGCCAGGAACATCAGGCTTGACCGCGGGGGCTGCCTGATAGCCCAGCTTTCCGGGGGCAGGGGAACGATCTCATCCAGGGAGGCCCGCCCCGCGGCGGCTTCTTTTAAGGCGATATGCATGGTCACCAGCTTTGTCAAAGACGCCGGGGGAATTTCCTCGTCGGCGTTTTTTTCAAAAAGAACCGTCCCCGTAGCCGCGTCCAGGAGCACCGCCGCCTGCGACCCCAGCTCCGGCGCATTTTCCACCGCAAAACAGGGCAGGGCGATTATCAATAAAAAAGGTAAAAAATTAGTATGTTTCACCGTGCAATATGTACCTTTCCCGGTTCCCTGAATATAACAATAATTCAGAGGTTTTGAAAAGGGTGCCTTTTCCGTCTTCCCCTTCCCCAATCCAAAAGATATACTGGAAGATACTTTATGGACGAAAAGCCTTCCCCAGAGATCGATAAATTCACCCGCATGACCACCGCTCCGGTGGAAAAGCTGATCCTGAGCCTCGCAGCGCCCAGCATCGCCATTATGCTGATTTCGGCCCTGTACAACATGGCGGACACCTATTTTGTCGGCTCCCTGGGGACCAGCGTGGTGGCGGCGGTGGGCATAGCCTTCCCCCTGATGGCCATCGTTCAGGCCATGGGCTTTTTCTTTGGGCAGGGTTCGGGAAATTATATGGCCCGGGTTCTGGGCGCACGGGAAACGGAAAAAGCCTCCCGCATGGCCGTTACGGGCCTGGTTACCGGGTTTTTAATCATGGCGCTGATGGCCGCCTGCGGCATTATTTTTTTGCAGCCCCTGGTGGACGGCCTGGGGGCGACGCCGACGATCCGGCCCTACGCCGCGGAGTACATCTTCTATATTCTGCTGGCGTCCCCCTGGATGGTGTCGGCCACGGTGCTGAACCAGCAGCTCCGGTTCCAGGGCAGCGCCGCCATCGCCATGGTAGGGATGATCTCCGGGGCGGTGCTAAACATTTTTCTGGATCCGCTTTTTATTTTTACGTTTAAGATGGGCATCAAAGGCGCGGCGGTGGCCACCATGATAAGCCAAATCATCAGCTTCATCATTCTTTTTACCTACGGAAGTTCCCGGCAGGGAAACGTGGCCATCAACTTTAAACATTTTTCCCCCTCCCTTTCCCGCTATATCGAGATGTTCCGCGGCGGCATTCCCGCCCTTTTGCGGCAGGGTCTGGCGAGCCTTATGACGATTATCATCAACCACTTCGCCGCAGCTTACGGGGATGCCGCCATCGCCGCTATCTCCATCACCAACCGGCTTTTTATGTTTGCCAATTCGATCATGCTGGGCATAGGCCAGGGCTTCCAGCCCGTCTGCGGCTTTAACTACGGCGCGAAACTTTACAGTCGCGTTAAAAAAGGCTTTTGGTTCTGCGTTAAAGTCGCCTCGGCGGGGCTTTTTGTCATCGCGGTGGTGCTTTTTGTTTTTGCCCCCCAGGTGATAGCGATTTTCCGCCGGGACGATCCTGAAGTGATCCGCATCGGCGCCTTGGGGCTCCGCCTCATGTGCGGCATCATGCCCTTTGCGGCCTTTGTGATCATGTGCAACATGATGACCCAAACCATGGGCATGGCCCTGTACGCCAGCTTCAACGCCGTATCCCGGCAGGGGCTTTTCCTTCTGCCCTGCCTGTTGATTTTTACCCGGGTTTTTAACCTCGGCCTGGTGGGAATTCAGTTAAGCATCCCCGCAGCGGACATCCTGGGTTTTTTTACCGCTATCTTCATTATGATAAAAGTATTTCACATTCTCGATGATGATAAAGTTTCGGAGCCGCAGCATGAATGATATTCCGCCTGTTGACGCGGTAGTTGACGTTACCGATGTAGTATGCCCGGTAACTTTTGTAAAAGCATTGGTGGCTCTGGAAGCGCTGAAAGACGGGCAGGTTCTGGAAGTCAAACTCAATGCCGGGGAGCCCCTGCAAAATGTGCCGAAGGGCCTGACCGATGAAGGCCACCGGGTGATACGCACATTGGAAAACGCCGATGGAACCTATTCCCTCACGGTGATAAAGGCCGGCCAGCCAGCCGGGGCGCCCTCATGATATTTTCAAACGAACAGATGGAACGGTACTCCCGGCACATCATCCTCAAAGAGCTGGGCGTTAAGGGCCAGCAAAAACTAATGGCGGGCAAGGTGCTGATCATCGGCGCCGGGGGGCTGGGATCGCCTGCCGCCCTGTATTTGGCCGCAGCCGGAGTCGGAACCATAGGCATCGCAGACAATGACACGGTGGACTTGTCCAACCTCCAGCGGCAGATCATCCACACAAGCGCCGATCTGGGGAAGCCCAAGGTCGTTTCCGCACAGGAAACCATGAACGCCATGAACGGAGAAGTGGCAGTGATCCCCTACCGTGAAAAAATTGATTCGGCAAATATCAAAAGCATCATCAACGATAAAAATTACGATTTCATCCTTGACTGCACGGATAATTTCCCCGCCAAGTTTTTGATCAACGACGCCTGTGTCATGCTGAAAAAGCCCTTTTCCCACGGGGGGATCATCCGTTTTCAGGGGCAGCTTTTAACCTACGTCCCAGGCCGCGGCCCCTGTTACCGCTGCCTCTTTCAAAGCCCGCCCCCGGCCGGCGCCGTTCCAAGCTGCCGTGAAGCCGGTGTGCTGGGCGTTTTGGCCGGGGTCATCGGCACACTTCAGGCCACGGAGGCGATAAAATACCTGCTGGGTCTGGAAGGGCTTCTCACCGGATGGCTTCTTTCGTACAATGCCCTTACCATGGATTTTCGCAAAGTAAAAGTGCCCGTCAATCCCCGCTGCCCGGTGTGCGGCGGCGAAGCCTCCATTACCACCCTTGTTGATTATGAACAGGCAGTGTGCAACTTATAAAAGCGCGGGGGCGATCATGTTGAAGATATCTGCAGCGCAGAAGGCAGCGATTATCACCCTGGCCCGGGCGGCGCTTCCCAACGAAGCCTGCGGGCTTTTGGCGGGGGAAATTCATGGGGAAGAAAAGATCGTCAGGCGGATCTACGGCCTTAAAAACATCGATGAAAGCCCGGAGCATTTTTCCATGGACCCGGAAGAACAGTTCAGGGTTATTGCCGATATACGGAAAAAAGGGCTTTCGCTCCTGGGGAATTTTCACAGCCACCCCCTGACCCCCGCCCGCCCCTCGGAAGAGGATATACGCCTTGCCTTTGACCCGTCTTTAAGTTACGTTATTGTTTCGCTGCAGGACCGGCTCCCGGAGATAAAGAGTTTTACCATCCTCCAGGGGACGGCCTGGGAAGAAATCCAAAGGTGATGAAATGAAAAAGCAAAAGGCCTTTATCTATAAATGCTCCGCCTGCGGCCGCGAGGAGCCCAACTGGCTGGGCCGCTGCCCCGAGTGCGGTGAATGGAACACCCTCATCGAGACCGCCACGCACCCCAGAGTGTCCCCTGGAGGCCGCCGGGGGGATAGTTTGCCCCAATCCTTCCCCCTTTCCGCCGTGGACAGTCAAACGGGGAAGCGTATCTCCAGCGGCATCGAGGAGCTGGACCGGGTGCTGGGGGGCGGCGTCATGAAACGATCCGCCATTCTCATAGGGGGCGAGCCGGGGATAGGGAAATCCACCCTGCTCCTGCAAACCGCCGCCGCCGCGGGTACTTCGGGCCGGGTCCTCTACATCTCCGCCGAAGAATCCGCCGGACAGGTGCGGATGCGGGCGGACCGGCTGGGCCTCGAGGGTCAGGAACGGATCGAAATCTTCTGTTCCGGCCATCTGGAAGACATCCAGACGATCCTGGAGGCGGTAAAACCGGTGTTTATCATGGTAGATTCTGCCCAAACCCTCTACACCGCCGAGCTGGGACTGGTGCCTGGCACCATTAATCAGATGAAATACTGCGCCCACGAGCTTATCTCCTGGGTCAAAGAGCACGACTCGGCCCTGTTTCTCGTAGCCCATGTTACCAAGGACGGGTATATTTCCGGGCCCAAAACCCTGGAACACATGGTGGATACGGTGCTTTATTTTGAGCAAAACGACCGGGCGGCGGGTCTCTCTGGCGGCCAGGACTGCCGTTTTCTCCGGGCCGCCAAGAACCGCTTCGGCTCCGTGGATGAAATCGGCATCTTTACCATGGGCGAAAAGGGGCTGGCGGCGGTGGCGGACCCCTCGTCTCTCTTTTTGATCCAGCGGGATGGCCCTTTACCAGCGGGGGTGAGCACGGCGGCGGTGCTGGAGGGCAGCCGGACCCTTTTGGTGGAGATTCAGGCCCTCACGGTCCCCGCCAAGGGCTCCATCAGCAGGGTTTTTTCCGACCGGATCGACTCGGCCCGGGTTTCCCGGGTGGCCGCATCGATAGAAAAGCACCTGGGTCTCCGGCTTTCCGACCAGGATCTCTACATAAACGTCGCCGGGGGCATCAGAATTACCGAAGTGGGGGTGGAATTGGCCCTGGCTGCGGCCATTTATTCCGCCCGGACCGGCATCCCCGTGCCGGTTAAGACCGCCATCGCCGGGGAACTGTCCCTGGCCGGGGAAGTAAGGCCCGTTCGGCGTCTGGTAAACAGGATCCGTACCAGCCGGAACCTGGGTTTTGACCATTTTTTGGGCCCCCGCACTGATCCTTCCACCGAATCCGCCCCCGACTCCGCCCCTGAACCGGGCCAACCGGCGGTAAAAGACATAAAATCGGCCATAAAGATCCTTTTTGGTCAGGCTTAAAGGGGTGTTTTAGACCATCATCAAAAAGGTTACAAAAAAAATCCTTTTTTATGGGAAATTCTTCATTTTTTTTGATAAAAACCTTGACTAAGAATTTAAAGTGGGATATTATTTTTAGGGAATAGGAAAAAAGTTTTTGAGTATGTTGCAAGGTGGCGGTTTTATTTATAAACTGCCGGTTTTTAGATTTCAATGTTTTCGCTCCTCTCAGCCGCTTGTCTATAACCATCCTTGTATAGTTTTCTCTGCATCCCATTTTCTTCCTTCGGGAAGGATGGAATCGTCCATAGTTAATGGATGTATATAACAAGCGTGCCCGGACGCCTTCCGGGAGAAGGAATTTTCTCAATGGCCAAGAAACTGTATGTAGGGAATCTCTCGTACAACACTACCGAAGACGGTCTGCGTAACCTGTTTTCAGCTTATGGTACTGTTGCCTCCTCAAAGATCATCTTTGATCGTGAAACCGGTAACTCCAAAGGGTTTGGATTTATCGAAATGAGCACTGATGAAGAAGCTAATGCCGCTATTACCGGTACCAACGGTCAGGAATTTGAAGGCCGCCAGCTCCGTGTAAACGAAGCCATGGACAAACCCCGCCGGGATGGCGGTTCACGCGGCGGCGGCGGCGGTTACGGAAATAGCTGGTAATTTCTCAGACTGAAGGGCTGCGAGTCGATAAGACAAGGAGCCTTTCAGACTCTTGTATTGCCACTGTTCGCCGGTTCAGAGCCTGTATGCTGATTTTCAGGATGCGGGCTCTGAACCGGTTTTGTTAAAAATAGTTACTATCTATTACCTTACCTCTGTAGAGAGCCCTCCGGCCCGCCTCCGGGCTCTGGCGGGCGCCTCCTGCGCCCTTTTCCTCACATTCGTTCGGCGAGCCCTCCGGAGTTCGATTCTCCTAGGGGAACGTCTTTTACTGGCTTGTTTTTGATAAATTTATTATTGTCGGGTGATTTTGTTAGCCCCTAGGAGAATCGAACTCCTATTTTAAGATTGAGAATCTCATGTCCTAACCGTTAGACGAAGGGGCCGTCTGCTTTTCCCCAGGGAGGATTTGAACCCCCACAAGCAGATCCAGAGTCTGCCGTGCTACCATTACACAACCGGGGATTGTGCCTAAACTATCCAGAAATAAATCTATCGGCTAATTAATTTTTTGTCAAGCCCCTTTGTGTCGTCGCGGACAATGTCCGGGTAAGAATCAGCTCAGCGGCTATGCTGACGGCTATTTCCATGGGGGTCTTGCTTTTTATGTCAAGGCCGATGGGGGCGTGAACCCGGGGGGCGTGGATTTCTTCGGCGGTGAAGCCCCTTTCCCGGAGGCGGCCTTCAACGTAGGCGTGCTTCGTTTTGCTCCCGATGACGCCTATGTACAGGGCGGGGCTGGAAAGGGCAAAGGCCCAGGCATCAAAATCCCAAAGATGGCCCCGGGTAACAATAACGGCATAGTCCCTTTCGGTCAGGTTGATGGCATCTCCGATGCGCTTAAAGTCCCCGCAGATAACCGCCGCGCCGGGGAAAAGTTCGGGGGTGGTAAACTCATCCCGGTCGTCAAAAACGACACAGCGGAAATTGAGCCGGTCCAGGAGGGGGACCAGCTCCTGGGCCACGTGTCCGCCGCCGAAAATATACACAAAATCGCCTGTTACCAGGGGCCCGGAAAACCAGCGCCTTCCTTCGGCTTCCGTAAGAAGGGGATTTTCCGCGCCCACTAGAGAAGAAAGATCGGCGGGCTTGCTTCCCGTCCAGGCCAGTATTTTTTCTTCTCCGGCTATGCCGAAGGATAAACCGGAAGTATCACTGAAAGAATCCTCAGGAATTTTCACTTCCTCAATAAGCCAGAGAGGTTCCTTTGAAGTTAAACAATGCAAGGCTTTTTCTACAACCGAAAAAAAATCTTTATCATCGCAATCAACATAACGAAAAAAAACTGAAATTTCCCCGCCGCATTTTGCGCCAATGTCATCTTCTTCATTAAAATGGAGAATGTATTTTTTGTAAAAATTTTCTTTGGTCCGCACAAGTTCTTTTGCCTTTTCTATGGCAAGATGTTCGCTCAGGGCGCCGCCTATGGTTCCCCAGAGACGCCCGTTTTTTCCCGCCAGCATCCGCGCTCCCTCCGATCGGGGAACAGAACCGGAAGAAGCTACAATGGAAACCAGGATAAAATTTTCGCCCTTCAAAAAGCACGATTTTACCGCGGTAAAAAAATCCTTCATCGGGAAAATTCCTTCCTTGTGATAAACTTTCCCCGGCCCGCATCGCCGCTAAAAACTCCGTCCCGGAGGATCACCTCTCCACGGGAAATTGTGCATAGAGGCCAGCCTTGCAGTTCAAAGCCCTCGTAGGCGCAATAATCTACATTTTCATGGAGCAGATTTTTGCCCAGCGTCACATTTTTATCAGGATCAATAATGACAATATCCGCATCGGCCCCTTCTTTTATGACGCCCTTTTCAGGATAAAGGCCGAAAATTTTTGCAGGATTGGTACTGCAAAGTTCCGTAAAACGCCTGAGGCTTATGCGTTTTTTCATTACCCCTTCGCTGAACATGAGGGGGATTCTTTCTTCGATTCCCGGCACACCGCTGGGGCATTTGGTAAAATCATCTTTGCCAAGAATTTTTTGCGTTTCAAAAAAGAAGGGACAGTGATCGGTGGCCACCGTGTTGATGTCCGAGGGAAGGGCCTGCAAAAGGGCTTCTTCATCGGAGGGCCGGCGCAGCGGCGGACACATGAGGTACTTGAGGCCCTCTATGCCCGGCAGATCGTAACGGCTCTCGTCAAGGAAGAGATACTGGGGACAGGTTTCGGCGTAGAGATTTTTTTGTCCCCTGTCCCGGGCGATTTTGATAAATTCCAGCCCCAGGGCATTACTCAAATGCACGATGTAGAGGGGAGCGTCATCGGCGATATGGGCCATCAATATCATGCGGTTAATGGCCTCCGCCTCACATTCGGCGGGCCGTGAAAGGGGATGATAATGGGGAGAAGTTTTTCCCGCGGCCCTGAATTCGTCCCGCAGCAGATTGATAATACCGTCGTTTTCAGGATGTACCGTGATAAGGGCGTTTATTTCTTTTGCCCGCCGCAGAACCCGGAAAACATTATCATCGGAAAGTTTAAAACCGTAAGTCAGATAAATTTTGTAACTGGTTATTCCTTCTTTCATTAAAGTTTGCATCATGGAAAGAACATCGTTATCAACGTGCTGAATGACACCGTGAAAGCCGTAGTCAATAACCGCTTTGCCCTCCGCCAAACGATGATATTTTTTTATCTGATGATCGAGGGAACAGCCTGCGGGACCAAAGGCGGGATGATCCACAATGGTGGTGGTTCCGCCGCAGGCCGCCGCCACTGTGCCGGTGAAAAAATCATCACTGGCCACGGCGATTCCCGCATCAAGAGAAAGGTGGGTATGCACATCCACCCCGCCGGGAATAACGATTTTCCCCGCGGCGTCAATAAGCTCGGCATCCGCCGCGGAAATATTTTTCCCTATCTGTTTTATTTTTCCGCCGGAACAAAGGATATCACAGAGAGCTTCCACATCTTCGGTAACGGTAAAGCCGCCTTTAATAAGCAGATCCTTCATTCCCCTTTTTCCCTTTCTGTTTTTATAAATTTAAAAGCCTTGACATCGAAAAGGCCCATGTCGGTGATCTTCAGTTCAGGAATAACGGGGAGTGACATAAAACAAAGGGTCATCAGCGGTTCCACATCTTTGCTGACATCAAGCTCATCAAAAGCTGTCTGTTGAAGGGCTTCGAGTTTCCGGTTAACCCATTCGCCGCTTTGATCGCTCATAGTGCCGCCGAGGGGCAGGGGCATTTCTTCCAGCGTTTTGCCGTCCCGCAAAAGAACCACCCCGCCGCCTATGTTGATAAGGCGTTCCACCGCCAGGGTCATATCAGTATCGTTGACACCCACTACAATGATGTTGTGCGAATCGTGGGCCACCGAAATGGCAATGGCGCCCCGCTTGATACCGTAACCTCTGATAAAGCCCACACCCACATTGCCCGTGCCCCGGTGGCGTTCCACCACCGCAATCTTTGCAATGCCCCGGGAAGGATCGCAGATAAAATCGCCTGAAGAATTTCTCGCCGCCTGGGCCTGCCCTTTGCCGGTAACAACAGAACCGGGTCTTATATCAATCACCCATACATCATCGGATTTAAGATGAAGGGCCAGCTTCTTTGCCGAAAAATCCCTGACATGAAAACTGCCGCGTACAGATCTATCATCACTTGAACGGAAAACCGGAAGATACGATCCTTTGCTTGCGGCGAGTTTGCCCTGAACAAAAACACTGTTCGCCCGGAAATTTTTTAAGTCTTCCACCAAAACCATATCGGCCCGGAGGCCCGGAGCAAGACCACCCCGGTCGGAAAGTCTGAAACATTCAGCGGTGTTCAAGGTGGCCATCCGTATGGCGGTCATGGGGGCAATCCCCGCCTCCACACAAATTTTTATGTCGTTGTTGATATGGCCCTGTTCAAAAATAGTTTTCGGTTGATAATCGTCCGAGCAGAGTATACAGCGGCGGCTGTTTTGTTCCGTCACCGCCGGGAGAAGATTTTTAAGATCGTGACAGGCGGAACCCTGGCGCAGCATTACATACATTCCCCGGGAAAGGCGCTGTTCCATTTCTTCCGGTGTGGTACATTCGTGATCGGTATGAATGGAAGCCGCCGCATAGGCGTTAAGTTCCCGTGCCCCCAGGCCCGGACTATGGCCGTCAATAAGACGGTCCCGGGATTTTGCCAGAAGAATTTTTTCCAGCGCCGCATCTTCTCCGGCGATCACCGCGTTATAATCCATAAATTCCCCAAGGCCCAAAATATTTTCATTGCGGAGGGGCGCCGCCAAAGCCCGCGCGTCGAGAACGGCGCCGGAATGTTCAAAAGGCGTGGCGGGGACGCAGGAAGGGGCCATAAATTTAATATCCATCACCGTATCAAAGGCAGCGGTCATCATATATTCAAGACCGGCGGCGCCGCAGACATTCACAATTTCATGGGGATCGGCGATGATGGTACAGGTCCCCAGGGGAAGGAGAAGCCGCCCCAGCTCCCCGGGACTTAAAAACGAAGATTCAATATGGATATGGCCGTCGATAAAACCAGGAAGTATGTACTGCCCCTGGGCATCGATAATTTCAAGACCGTCAGAGGATCCCGGTTCTGTTATGGCGGCGATGTACGGACCTGAAACAGCCAAATCGCCTTCGATAAAACGGCCGGAATACACATCGGCGATGATCCCGTTTCGTATCACTAAATCGGCGGGGATTCTGCCCGCCGCAACGCCAATAAGCTTTTTAAGTGTGTCTTTATCCATATTTAGTTATACTACACATACCGGTTATTTGCAACATTTTTTTGAAGAAAAACGGAGCAGCGCCTCGAGAACACCACCGCCTATGGACAGGGCTTTATCGGAAACGGTAAAGCAATGGGATCTAACACAGCGGGGATCAAGGTCCCCGGCCTTCATGCCCTTCTTAACCGTAATGCCCGGAGGAAGGAGGCCCCGCACTATGCCGCCGGCCGCGGCGATAACCGGAAAAACATTTCCGCCAGAGTCCCGAACCCGCGCCACCGTATCATCTTTTTGGACCGTGTCCCCGATTTCAACCAGCGGCTCAAAAATTCCATCGGCGGAAGAACGGAGCAGCCGTTCGGTTGTATAACCGTTTATGCTGCCGGGAATGCCCGTGTTGGGAATGGCGGAACCTTCGATAATAAGACGGCCCAGCGTATGCCCCCTTTGCGTTTCAACAACAGCATGACAGTCAGAGCCGGCGGTAAAACCGGGCCCTATGCCGACAACCAGAGGTGCATCATCAATAGCGGTACCGGTATTTTTTTTGGCCATAATGGCGTCTATCAAGACCGGCGGCTTTAATTGCCTGACAATGGCGGCCAGAGGATCAATAAATATCGCAATTTGTTTTTGATCGATAACCTTTTGCATTTCAACTTCGTCTTTCACCAAAATGGCGCTTATGTCCTCCACCCGGGCCTTGCCGTCGTAAACGGCCTGGGAAAAAGAAACTGTCCGGCGTACCGCCAGGGGCGCGGCAATTTCCGTCATCGCAATATCAAAACCGGCATGGAAAAGCCGCAGCGCTATGCCCGAAGCCAGATCTCCGGCGCCTTTTATGATCACAAGCATGGATTATTATACCGTATATTTTTTTATTGATTCAACCGAACGCAGAAGAAGCAGCGCAGCGGGGGGCACAAAAAGCTGCGCCGGTGTTTCGGCAAAGTCCAGGTATTTGCTGTATTTCCACCACAATTCGCCCTGTTCCGCGGAATTCCGGGCATCGGCATTGGTAAAAATAACCACCTGTTCAAAGGGCTCCCCGGCGGATATTTTTATCGCCGGACGCACCAGGTTACAGGGCCCTTTCCCGCCGGATGATTCCCCGGTGAAGGGCTTGAAATCGTGGGCGCGGATTCCCACATGGCTAATGTCCGGCTCCACCGGCGCCGCCGTACGGAGACTGAGGCCCCAATCCAGAGCGTAGATTTCTTTTTCGCCTGTTTGTCTTACCGGTGAAATATTTTTACAGCCCGTAAGCCGGGCCGCCTGAACCGTGCCGGGGTTTTGAAAAAGCGCATGGGTTTTTCCCTGGGCAAGAGATCTGCCCGCGTCCATCACCAAAGTTCCATCGCACAATTTAAAAACTTCGTCCCTGCTGTGCGTCACCAGGATCACATCCTGCCGGAATGCTATAAGAGCCAAAAACTGAAGCTGCATCTGTTCACGGAGATTGGAATCAAGGGCGGAAAACGGTTCATCCAATAAAATAAGTTCAGGCTCCCGGATCAACATACGCGCCAAAGCAACACGCTGCTGCTGTCCGCCGGAAAGCTGATTGGGGAAACGATCTTCAAGGCCGGATAACTCAAAGTTTTCAATAAAACCCCGGGCCTTCTGCCTTGTCTCGATTTTTGAACCGGGTAAAGCGGCGCGGATATTTTCCATCACCGTCATCCGGGGAAAGAGCGCATAGTTCTGAAAAAGATAGCCCACCCGCCGCCCTTGAGGTTTCAGGTTGATCTTTTTTGCCGAATCAAAAAGCACCCTGCCGTTTATAGCGATATACCCTTCATCGGGGGTTTCAATACCGGCGATACATTTAAGGGTCATGCTCTTGCCGGCGCCCGAAGCGCCCAGAATACCCAGACAACTTTCCCCAGCGCCGGTTTCAAATTCTACGTTCAACGAAAATGATGATGAAAGTTTTTTGCAGATAGAAACTTTTACGCTCATTTCAGGCGTTTCCGTTCCTGCGCGGTAAACCAGTTCATCAGAGCTACCACGGCGAAAGAAATGATCACGATGATCGCCACATAGTTATAAGCCGTATCCATATCACCCGCTGCCACCGCCGAATAAATCGCCAAGGGCAGCGTGCGGGTTTTTCCGGCGATGTTGCCGGCTATCATGGCGGTGGCGCCGAATTCACCCAGGCCCCGTGCAAAGGCCAGCACACCCCCTGCGGCAATTCCCGGCATGGCCGTGGGCAGAATCACCTTCCAGAAAATGTTCCACTCGGAATAGCCCAGCGTACGGGCGGCATAAACAAGATTGGGATCCACCTGCTCCAGGGCGCCCCGGGCGGAACGGTACATCAGGGGAAAAGAAATCGCCACGGCGGCGAGCACTGTGGCAAACCATGAAAAGGCGATTTTTACACTGAAAAAATCCAGAAAGAATTTGCCCACCGGCCCCCGCACGCCAAAGATGTACAACAGAAAAAAACCCGCCACCGTGGGCGGCAGTACCAGGGGCAGCGTAAGAATTCCGTCGAGAATAATCTTCCACTCTTTTCGCCTGATACCGGCGGCCAACCTGGCCGCAAAAATACCCAGAAAAAAAGTGAACGCTATGGAAACAACAGCAGTCTTAAGGGATACCAAAACCGGCGAAAGGTTCATCCTGCAAACCCTCAATTGTGAGGTGAAAATCCATAAGACTTAAAAATCGCCATAGCTTCATCGGAGGCGAGGAAATCAATAAAAAGTTTTGCCTCCTCTGGATGGGCGGAAGAAGTCACCTGCCCCACCGGGTAAATCACCGGAGCGGCCAAACTACCCGCCGGAGCCTCGGCGATAATCTCCACCTTTTTGCTGACCGCTGCATCGGTAGCGTACACCACCCCGGCATCGGCGCTGCCCTCGCCCACCCAATTTAACACCTCGGTAACGTTGGTCCCAAAACTGGCTTTGGCGGACACCGCATCCCAAATACCCAGGCTGACAAAAACTTCTTTAGCATAAAGACCGGCGGGCACACTGGCAGGATCCCCCAGGGCGATGGTTTTTGCATCCGCGGCGTTTTGAAAACCCCTAACTGCCGTGGAAATTCCCAGGGGCTTAATCAACACGATTTTGTTTTCAAGCAAAAGCCGTACTGAACCGGCGCTCACCAGCCCCTGCCCCACCAGCGCATCCATCTGCCGCCTCGCCGCCGACATGAACACATCGGCGGAAAGCCCCTGCTCAATCTGGGTCTGGAGTTTTCCCGAACTGTCGTAAGTCCCCTCCACGGTGATCCAGGGGTAGTTTTTTTGGAACAGGGGGATAAGTTTATCCTTATACGAATATTCCAAGCTGGCGGCGGCAGCTACCAAAATGGTCACCGACGCATTGGAAGACACAGGGGCTTCTTTTTTCCCGCCCGCAAATAATGGATTGAGTGTTACCCCTGACAAAACAACAAACAGCGCCAAAACCGGCATTTTTAAGTTTCTCATTTTATAATTATACAAACTCAAGGCTTTATTGTAAAGAGCGGCAGCTTGCTTTCAATATAACTCAAGTATATACTGATAGTATGGCAAATAATGGTTTTAATCATTTTGATTCCACGGGTAAGGCGGTGATGGTTGATGTCTCCGGCAAAGATGCAAACGGGCGGACGGCCACGGCAAAAGGGACCATCACCATGAACGCTGAAACCCTCGCCGCTATTCAAGCGGGCAGCGCAAAAAAGGGCGATGTGCTGGGTGTTGCCCGGATTGGGGGCATCATGGCGGCAAAAAAGACCGCGGAACTTATTCCCCTCTGCCACCCCCTCAACTTTGAAAGCTGCACCGTAGATTTTACTGTTGATACGGAAAAATTATGCGTTGAAGCAATGTGCACGATAAAACTTACCGGAAAAACCGGAGCAGAAATGGAAGCCCTCACCGGCGTATCGGCGGCGCTCCTCACCATTTACGATATGTGCAAAGCCATGGATCGATCTATGGTGATAAGCGATATATGCCTTTGGGAAAAATCCGGCGGTAAAAGCGGGCACTTCAAACGGACGGAAGCCGGGCATGGTTGATTCTTACGGAAGGGCTTTGGATTACCTCCGCCTTTCCATTACCGATCGGTGTAATCTCCGCTGTCTGTACTGTATGCCCAAAGACGGCGTTGAATGGAAAAGTCATGATGCTATTCTTAGTTTTGAAGAAATACTCACTTCCTGTCGCATCCTGGCAAACAGGGGGATTCGCAAAATAAAGATCACCGGCGGGGAGTTTCTGGTGCGAAAAGACGCCGTTAATTTAATTCGTAAAATCAAGGCCGTTCCGGGAATAGAAGAGCTTTCCGTTACCACCAACGGCCTTTTGCTTGAGCCCTGTCTGGAGGAACTGGCGGCGGTTCCCCTCTCGGGAATAAATATCAGCCTTAACACATTGTCTGCACAAACTTTCCGCCGCATCTCAGGATATGATAAGCCCGGGTATCCCGCCGCCGTTTTGCAAAGTATTGAACACGCCCGGTCTCTTGGTATCCCGGTAAAAATAAACTGCGTACCGCTTAAAAACATAAATATCAATGAGCTTGTGGATATAGCCGCCCTGGCGGAAAAGACTGTGGATGCAGTACGTTTTATCGAGCTTATGCCCATAGGCTGCGCCGCAAAAATGGAAAGTATGCAGGCGGAAGATATCCGCGCAATACTGGAACAGCATTATGGAAAATTGCAGAGAGTAAAAAAAAATATCGGTAATGGGCCGGCGGTATATTACAGCGCAGCGGGATTTTCCGGTACAATAGGAATGATAAATGCCATGACCGAAGGATTCTGCGAAACCTGTAACCGCCTGCGGCTCACCCCCGAGGGCCTTTTGAAACCCTGCCTGTCCAGTGACATGACGCTGGATCTTCGTTCCCTGTTACGTTCCGGTGCATCCGATGAGTATATTTCCAAGTGTATAGAAGAAATTATCGCCCGGAAACCCGCCGGACACAGTTTTTCCGGTATTTACGGAAACGTTAAAAAAAATCATACTGATAAAGATATGTTCCGCATTGGAGGCTGAAATGGGAAAAGTTCTAGCAGTGTGTATAAGCGCTGAAAAAGGCACACCTAAAAAAAACGTGGGCGCCGCGGAATTTATCACGCAGCATGGCCTTAAAGGCGATGCCCATGCGGGAAATTGGCACCGGCAGGTAAGCCTTCTCTCCCATGAAAAAATTCAACAGTTTCGCGCCAAAGGAGTAAATGTTGAGGATGGCACATTCGGCGAAAATCTGGTTGTGGAGGGCATAGATTTTTCCAGTCTTCCGGTGGGAACGATTTTAAAAAGCGGAAAGGTAATTCTTGAAATAAGCCAGATAGGAAAAGAGTGTCACAACCATTGCGCCATATACAAAGCCGTGGGGGACTGCATCATGCCCCGCGAAGGTGTTTTTGCCAGGGTTATCCGGGGGGGCGTTATCAGCGCAGGGGACGAAATGCATGTTGAAGATTTTTCGTACCGTGTCGGCATTGTTACCGCCAGCGACAGGGGCTACAGCGGTACGCGTGAAGATTTAAGCGGGCCATTGATACGGCAGATGATGGAAGCCCGGGGCTATACAGTAACCTGCTATACGCTGCTTCCCGACGATCGTCATCTTCTGGAAACTGAATTGAAGCGTCTCTGCGATAATAACATCGCCGATTTGATCCTTACCTCCGGCGGAACCGGTTTTTCTCCCCGGGACTGTATGCCGGAAGCAACACTGGCGGTGGCGGATCGTCTGGCGCCGGGAATTCCCGAAGCAATGCGCTGGCAGAGTTTTAATATCACCAAACGGGCCATGTTGAGCCGGGCTGTTGCCGCTATTCGTAAATCGACATTAATTATAAATCTTCCCGGCAGTCCAAAGGCAGTGAAGGAAAACCTTGAATTTTTTTTAGATGAATTACATCACGGTCTTGATGTGCTTACCGGGAAAGGAGACCACCATGAGTAAGATTAAAACCGTAAATGTTGAAGATGCGGTGGGACAGGTACTCTGCCACGACATGACCCGCATTGTAAAAGGTGAAATGAAGGGCCCCCAATTCCGCAAAGGCCATATCATCCGCGAGGAAGATATCCCCATGCTTCTTTCCATGGGTAAAGAGCAAATTTACATCTGGGAAAAACCCGAAGGATTTGTCCATGAAGATGAAGCGGCGGAAACATTAGCGGCGATTTGCCGGGGAAAAAATATTATTCAGAAAGGCCCCTCCGAAGGAAAGATAGAATTCTTCGCCCAGACGGAAGGCCTCTTTCAATACAATGACGGAATTTTGAACAGCATAAATGAGATAGAGGATATTATTATCGCCGCCCGGCATAATAACCAGCCGGTAAAGGCGGGGGAAAAAGTCGCCGCCATGAAGGCTATACCGCTGGTAATAGAAGAAGAAAAACTGCGGCGGGCAAAAAACATTGCGGGGAAAAACCCGCTGATGAATGTTCTGCCCTACTGCCTTAAAAGTGCCGCGATAATTGTTACCGGCAGCGAAGTTGCCAAAGGGCGTATCAAAGACACTTTTACCCCGGTTCTGGAAGAAAAACTTGTGGCTTACGGAATTTCCGTTGTTAAAAACAGTATCGTGTCAGATGAAATTGATCGGGTGGCGGATGCTATCGGTGAAGCCCGTAAGGAAAAAGCGGACATGATACTCTGCACCGGCGGCATGAGCGTTGATCCCGATGATAACACCCCTGGCGCCATCAAAAAAAGCGGCGCTCAAATTGTTACCTACGGGGTTCCGGTAATTCCCGGCGCCATGTTTCTGCTGGCCTATTTTGATGACGGTGCCCCTATCATGGGCATCCCCGGCTGCGTTATGCATACGGCTGCCACGGTATTTGATACGATCCTTCCCCGCATAGCCGCAGGTCAGAAGCTTAACCGGCAGGAATTTACCCGCATGGGTGGAGGCGGCCTCTGTCTTTCATGCCCGGTATGCCGCTACCCGATCTGCCCCTTTGGAAAGACTCTATAGGGCATAACGATAACTTTTATATTCTGTCCCAGAGTTTCTGCGCCAGTTCCCGTGATTTTGCCATCAGCGCCTCTTCATCAATATTGATCAGCGCCCTATCCCGCATAATTATTTTACCGTTGATGATCGTAGTGTCAACGTGACGGCCTGAAATACCAAACAGGATATGACCGTTAATGGTGTCTGCGTTAATGGGTGTAGGGGCTTTATAATCGACAATAATAATATCCGCATAATGATCCTTTGCGATTGTCCCCACTTTTCCCTTGATAAAGCGTTCCATTATTTTTTTATTGTTAAGAAAGAGCATGGCGGGCGGTTCCGTCCAGGCCGCCGAGGGAATCCCTTTGGCGTGTTTATGAAGGATCGCCGCAGTCTTGTATGATTCAAGCACATCACTTGCATAGCCGTCGGTGCCCATTCCCACGAGCACTCCTTTTTTGAGCATATCCAATGCCGGCGATACACCCACGGCGTTACCCATGTTGGATTGAGGATTATGCACCACCGCAACACCGCTTTCTTTAAGCATATCCATTTCTTCATCCGTTATATGGATGCAATGGACCGCGATGGATTTTTCGGATAATATGCCGTATTTATATAGCCGTTCCACAACCCGCAGACCGTATTTTGAAACAGCGTCAACCACATCCTCTATGCCCTCGGCGGCGTGAATATGGAAACCAATGCCGGCCCCAGCCGCCGCTTCAAGGCACTTGTTCAATGTCTTTTCACTAATAGTCATCTGGGCATGCATACCAAAAAGGGAACCTATCATATCATCATTCTGTTCTTTGCAGTATTTTGCAAAATCAATGTTTTCTCTAATGCCGGCCGTGGCGATTTGTTCCCCATCCCTGTCTGATGTCTCGTAACAAAGATTACTGCGGATACCAAAAAGTTTTGCCGCTTCGGCGATTTTGAAAAGGCTCCCTTCAACAGCAAAAGGACTGGCGTGGTGATCAATTACCGAAGTAACGCCCGAACGAATTTCATCGATCATGGGGCCGGCACAGCTGTAATACACATCATCCAGGGTGAGCTGTTTATCCAGCCGCCACCAAAGGCCGGAAAGTACTTCGCCGAAGGTGGTGGCGGGTTTCCCCCCCAGGGCGATTCCACGGGCAAAGGTTGAGTAATAGTGCATGTGGGTATTGATAAAGCCGGGCATGACAATTCTTCCCCGGGCATCAATATATTCAGCCTCCGGATATTTCGCGCGTAAGGCAGCAGTCTCCCCCGCTTCCCTGATAATTTTCCCCTCAACAGCAACCGCTCCATTTTCAATGAAAGGACAGGCGGCGTCTCTGGTAACGATCTTTCCGTTTCCGATTAACAACATGGCGATACCTCCGTTATATCAGCAAATACCTGTATTTGTTTTCGATTGTTTCAATCATGGCGATCCAATTATCCGGGATTTTTTTTCCACCTTTACCATAAGTTACCACCGATTTATCGTCAAGTCGGATTTTGTACGAGTCCGCCCCGGTTTTCAGGAAGCCCACATTTTCACTTTCGGAAAAATCTTCTTCGCCGCTAAATATCGTGATCTTATCTTTGTAGGGTTTTCCCGCATGGGGGCAAAAGGTGGCGCAGTTTCCACATTCGTTACACATACGATCCATGTGGACAATTTGATGGGATGATTCTGTCTGCGAATTTTCCATATTGAGCGCTACCATTACATTGGCCCGGTTGGGACAAACATCAGCGCAGATTTCACAAATGGTGTTACAGGAAAGACAGCGGCAGGCATCGGTATTATCGCTTTTTGCCCCGGTAATCACACCTTTTTTCAGATAGATATCCGGGTATGCGGCGGGTGTTCCGGCAGAGGCGCTGCCAAGGGGCTCAACAGAAAAATCCGCTTCAAGCTTAAGTTTTCGTAAAATACCTGCGGCAGCAACCTTGCCGTCCGCAATGGCTTTGACCACCGTGGACGCGCCTGCTTTACAATCACCGGCAATATAGACACCGGGGATGGAGCTTTCAGCGTTTGCATTTACATCGGGGAAACCATTGGCATTAAGCGTTGTACCGTTAGCGGTAAACAAATCCGTATCAACACGGGCGCCCACCGCGCCTATCACCGTGTCGAAACAGAGCTCCTCTCTTTTACCCGTACCTGCGATACCCCGCCTGCCGGAGGCATCATAATCGCCCAGAATCATTTTCTCACAGGCGAGAACCCCATTTACCCATGACTCAGGCGCCAAAAGTTCCCTGAACTGAACGCCGTCGGCCAGAGCCAGCTCCTGTTCCTCGTATTGGGAGGGCATAAATCCCCTGGTGCGGCGATACACAATGGTTACCGACTCTACACCTTTGTTTCGTTTCGCCGCCCGGGCGCAGTCCATGGCCACGTCCCCGCCGCCAATAACAGCCACCACCTTCCCCAGCGAAAGAGCGCATTTGGATTTTTTTGAATCTTCCAGAAAACGCAGGGCATCAACAATATTTTCCTGCCCCTGTTTTACCACAGCGGCCCCCTCTTTCCATGCACCGGTGGCTATCACCACATACTCGTGTTTTTTCTTTAATTCGGCAATAGAATGTTTTTCCGGCACGTTGAATTTAAATTCAATACCAATTTTTTCTGCCGTCTGAAAATCACGAAAAATGGCCTCATCGGAAATTCTGAACGAAGGGATCACATACTGCACAATGCCAAAGGGACGATCACGCTTTTCATATACGGTTACCGGCACGCCGTTTCTCCGCAAAAACACCGCAGCGGCAATACCCGCAGGACCCGCGCCGATCACCGCCGCCGATTTATCCGTTTTAATATCCGGCGTTCTGCTTGATACAGTAAACGACTCTTGAGCATTTTCCGCGGCAATGAGCTTGGCCTTTCTGATTTCCAGCGGATCTTCATAATCAAGCCGGGTACATTTATGCTGGCACTGGTGATCGCAAATGGTTCCGGTAATGGAAGGCGCCGTATTATCCCGGGCTATTATCCTGAAAGCTTCACCGTAGTTTCCGGCCGCAACCGCCGCAAGATAACCGGGTATATGCTGATGTATGGGACAGCCGCCGTCCATGCAGGGCGCTTTGGCGCAATCAAACAGGGGCAGAACACTTGAGGTCTTGCGCGAATCCGCCTGGCGGTATTCTTTGCGGTACCGTTTTTGTTGGGGAAGGGACGCGGCAAGGATGTTTAATTTATTGACATTAATAGGGGTATTTGCCCCTGGTAAAGCGCTTTTTCCCGGTGTTTTTTCGGCCAATTCCGCAAGCTGGCAGAGGCGCTCATAAGCACCGGGCTTGAGGATAGTGCTTGCAACCGTTACCGGCTTTATCCCGGTTTCAAGAATCGCCGCCAGATTGAAATAATCGGCGCCGCCGGAATAAGAAATTGGCAATTCCCCGTTAAAGGCCTCTGAAAGTTTTTTTGCCACCGTAATCGACAGGGGAAAAAGAGCACGGCCTGACATATACATTTCATTCCCCGGCAGCTCATTGCGTTTTATCTCCACCGGAAAAGTATTGGTAAGCTTTACGCCGAACGAAATATTTTTCTGTTTTGCCAGATCCATAAGGCGGCGGAGCATATCCACCGCATCGCTGAATTGCAGATCATTTTTGAAATGATGATCATCAAAAGAAATATAGCCATATCCCATTTCATCCAGTAATTTGCGGGCTGTTTCATAACCGAGCAGAGTAGGATTACATTTAATGCAGGTGTGCAATTTTTTTTCGTCGATTAAATAAGCCGCTATTTTTTCAATCTCCTCCCGGGGACAACCGTGAAGGGTAGAAAGGGTAATGCCGCCGGAAACCTCCGGGGAAATAACTTCAAGGTCTTTCAGGGTAAAATGATCAAAAGAACCGATATTACCGGCAATGTACGAATAGCACTGTTTCCAGATTTCTGTTTGCGAAGCGTTCTTCATCCCCTCGATGTAAGAATCGATTTTGGCGGATTTTATTCCCTCCAGGCTGTAACCAACGCTCATATTGAAAACAACACCGCCGCTGTCGGCTATGTTAAATTCCTTCGCAAACAAATGACAAAGAAACCACGCCTTGACATATTCTTCCTGAGCTTCGGCAACGGTAAGCTCCGTGGACCATTCCACATTGTAGCCTTCGTCCATAATGTTAATACAGGGCCGGGCTACCGCCTTTCGCAATTCAGCACCGTCCATGGTCTGTACGGTTTTGAGCTCCACAAAACGGGCCCCTGCAAGGTAAGCGGCAAGGATATTCTGGGCAAGCTGTGAATTGGGACCGGCAGCGGGGCCTATGGGTGAGCTTATTTTTTCCCCGGACGGACGGTAAAACTTTTCTTTCCGTATGCCGAAAACTGATCCGTGGTTTTTGTATTCACCTTTTATCCAGTTGATCAAATCCGAAAAAGCTATGGGCCGCATTATCTCACTCATGGTTCACTCCTTTACAATCCTTGTTCCTGTTTTTCCCGCAATGCCGTCTCCGGCTTTGGTAAGCAGGGTGATAAGTGCGGTATGAGGCTCCGCATGATCACACGCCGGGGATGATTTTACAAAGGCCAGGGACGCTTGAATCTTGGGGAGCATGGAACCTTTGGCAAATTGATTTTCGGCGATATACTTTTCCGCATCGGTAACGGTCAAAATATCCAGCCACTTCTGATCCGGTTTGCCGAAATTAATCGCCACTTTTTCAACCGCCGTTAAAATGATCAGCATATCCGCACCGATAAGCCCGGCAAGACAGGCGGCGGAAAAATCTTTGTCAATCACCGCGCTCATGCCCCGGTACTGGCCGTCTTTCATTGCCACGGGAATTCCCCCGCCGCCCGCCGCAATGGGGATCTGCCCTGCCTCAAGCAGCGCCTTGATAGTCCCGGCCTCAATAATGTTCACGGGCCTGGGAGATGCAACCACCTGCCGCCATCCGCGGCCCGCATCTTCCATCACCGGGATGCCTTTTACTTTCAGTACGTCCGCCTCGTCTTTTGTCATAAAGCCGCCGATGGGTTTGGTGGGATTTTCAAAAGCTTTATCGCAGGAGTCAACCTCAACCTGAGTGATAATTGTGGCGACTTGATTTTTCATGCCCCGTTTGTCAAGCTCCATGCGGATGGTATTTTGCAAATCGTAACCGATGTAGCCCTGACTCAAAGCCACACAGACCGACATGGGTAGAACAGGAAAGTGCTGGTCAGCTTTGGCGGCGGTCTCAAAGGCGGTTTCAATCATTCCAACCTGGGGGCCGTTGCCGTGAACGATGACCAGCTCGTGGCCTTCCTCAACCAGATCCACTATAGCGGCAGCGGTCACCTGAGCCGCGGCCATCTGCTCTTTCAGGTTATCACCCAGAGCGTTACCCCCCAGGGCGATAACAATTCGCTTTTTCATTTTGCCGCCCTTCAATTAACTGAAATGCCGGGAAAGATTCCGGGTGATCATATTCGTCAAAGTTTCCTGGGGGCATTTGATCTTTGAAAGGAAGATCATAGCGGCGATGATGTAGGGCTTGTGGCTGGCCTGTTTGTAAAGGGGAACACGGTAATGCTCAAAAACCGAAGCCGCAACTTCGCCTTCCTTACAACTTACACCGGAAATATCCGCGGGGAGACAGTGGAGATACAGAGCTTTGCCGTCCTTTGTTGTCTTCATCAGATCTTCGGTACATTCCCAATCTTTGTGTTGAACGTTCTGGGCGAGGAGATCTTTTTCCAGGGCTTTAATGCCGTCAAAATTACTGTTGCCATAGAGGTCTGTACGCTTTTCCATGGCCGCAAAAGGGGCCCAGCTTTTGGGATACACAATGTCCGCATCTTTGAAAGCTTCCTTCATGGAATTTGATTTGCTGAATTTCCCTCCGCTTAATGCGGCGTTTTTCTTCGCCGTCTCCTCAACTTCAGGCATTACTTCATAGCCTTCGGGATGAGCCAGCGCAACGTCCATGCCGAAACGGGTCATCAAACCAATGACGCCCTGGGGCACCGACAAAGGCTTTCCGTAAGAAGGCGAATAGGCCCAGGTCATGGCAACTTTTTTTCCTTTGAGTTTATCTATGCCGCCGAAGTGGTGAATGATGTGATTCATGTCCGCCATAGTCTGCGTGGGATGATCAATATCGCATTGGAGATTTACCAGCGTGGGACACTGCTCCAGGTTGCCGTCGATATGCCCTTCCCGCACTGCCCTGGCCACTTCCCGCATATAAGTGTTTCCCTTGCCGATGTACATATCATCCCGGATGCCGATAACATCAGCCATAAAGGAAATCATGTTGGCAGTTTCCCGCACAGTTTCACCGTGGGCAATTTGGGATTTCCCTTCGTCCAGGTCCTGCACCTCAAGGCCCAGCAAATTACAGGCCGAAGCAAAACTGAACCGTGTCCGGGTTGAGTTATCCCGAAACAGCGAAACGCCAAGGCCGCTGTCAAAAATGCGTGTGGAGATATTATTCTCCCGCAGCCACCGCAGGGCATCCGCCACGGTAAAGGCGGCAAGAATTTCATCGAAGGATTTTTCCCAGGTAAGGAAAAAATCTCCGCCGAACATATCCTTGAAGTTGAGTTTATCCAACCTGGATGTGTACTGATTAATGTAAGCCATTTGATACTCCTATAAAAAGTCGGTTTACCGACACGCAAATTGGAAGTGATAAGCTCTTTGTTCCTTATCACATACTCCTTGTTATTTTTTGGCTGCTTTTTTCACGGGCTTCACCGGCTCCTTCGGACTAAAGTCCGTTTCCAGTTCGCCTGATGTATAGATGTAGGGCAGCGCGGCGTAAACTGCGGCGCAGCGGACCAGGTCTGCCTTCCAGGTTTTTTCGTTGGGGGCGTGGGCCTGTTCTTCTTTGCCGGGGCCGAAGCCTATGCAGGGAATTTTGTTCCGCCCCATGATCGAAACACCGTTAGTTGAAAAGGTCCACTTGTCAACTTTTGGTTTGCCAAACATCCCTTCGTAGGCTTTTACCATGGCCCTGGTGGGCTTGGCGTCTTCGGGAATTACCCAGGTGGGGAAGTAGCAGTCAATCGGGTACACCACGCCGGTATAACTGGGCTTGTCGTATTTGTACATGGTAACTTTTGCCTTGTATGCTTTTACCTTTGGCAGGGCGGCGATTTCCGCCAATGCGCTTTTGTAAGTTTCGCCCATGGTAAGGCGGCGGTCAATAGAAATGGCGCACATATCCGCCACGGCGCAGCGGCTGGGGGAACTGAAATAGATCTGCGAAACAGCGAGGGTTCCTTTTCCAAGGAAGGGATCTTTTTTCAGCTTCTTGTTCAGGGCCTTTACCTCGGCAAGGATTTCCCCCATTTTGTAAATGGCGTTGTCTCCCCGCTCAGGCGCGGAGCCGTGGCACGAAATGCCTTTCACTTCGACACGAATTTCCATGCGCCCCCGCTGCCCCCGGTAGATGTTGCCGTTGGTAGGCTCGGTGATCACCACAAACTCCGGTTTGATCTTTTCTTCTTTGATGATGTATTCCCAGCAGAGGCCGTCGCAATCTTCTTCCTGCACTGTGCCGGTTACCATTATGCGGTACTTGTCATTTAGCAATCCCAGATCTTTCATGATCTTTGCGCCGTAAATTACAGCCACCGGCCCGCCAAGCTGATCGGATGTACCCCGGCCGCCGATCTCGGTTTCGGTTTCAAAACCTTCGTAGGGATCGAATTTCCAGTTGGCCCTGTTACCTATGCCCACGGTGTCGATGTGGCCGTCAAAGGCGATGAGGGTTTTGCCCGTCCCCATATAACCGATGACATTACCCATCTTGTCGATGCCCGCCTCGTCAAAACCGACTTTTTTCATCTCCTCCACAATGCGGGCGGCGGTTTCTTTTTCGCCGCAGCTTTCGCCGGGAAGGCGCACCAAATCCCTTAAGAATTTGGTCATGTCCGCCTGGTAACCCCCGGCGGCTTTTTTAATCGCTGCAAAATCAATCATATTAACTCCTTACGTTAAATCGAACAGCAACACGAAGTGTTGATGATAACCCCGTGGGGATCCTGGGCGGCCTTTTTTTTGCAAGCCTCACCGCATCATCGTAATTAAGATCGGCGATAGTTGCATCGGCGACAAGGGTATTGAACAATCGGTCCCGGGCATTTCGTTCCGCGCCCATTTAATCGATTCTCTGATTTTTATCCTCCTGTATCAAGCCTTTACTCAAGCTCCGCTACAGCTTCGATTTCCACCAACACGCTTTTGGGAAGTTGTTTCACCGCCACGGTTGAACGGGCGGGCTTACCGGTAAAATGTTTTGCATACACTTCGTTAAAAGCGGCAAAATCCCCCATATCCGCCAAAAAACAGGTGGTTTTTACCACTTTTGACAGGGACGAACCGGCCGCCTCCAGCACCGCCTTGAGGTTTTTGATAACCTGCTCCGTTTGTTCCCCAATGCCCGATCCTACCACTTCCCCTTTTTCAGCCGAGAGGGGAATCTGCCCCGAGGTAAACACCAAATTCCCCGACACAAAACCCTGGGAATAGGGACCGATGGCCGCGGGCGCACTGTTTGTCTGTACAACTTTCATGTTCGCTCCTTGAATTTATTTCAGTATACCACTAAACTATTTTTTAGTCAAGTCGTGCTAAGGGAGATGGAAATAGAGCTTTTGGATCAGGAAGCCGCCGCCGGCCATGGCACAGAGGCCATTGAAGGTGATAGTTGCCTATTGACATCACTAAAAAATATCTTATAATCACTTATGAAGGAACATATGAAGAAAATTTTAACCATTTTTATGTTTTTATCCTGCTTTTCACTTTCAGGACAGGATGCGAATAATTGGAAAAGTATTGAACCATTTATAATAGAAAAATTTTTTATTCATGCAGTACGTCATGTAAATGATACGGGTGTAACAAGGGGATTTGAAGATTGTGCTGCATTAATTGAAACAGTTTCTCAAAAAGTCTTATATAGTAAGTCAAATGAAATTATAGAAATGATTCAAGAAATAAAATATAAACATGATGATGCAATATATCAGATTTATTACTATTTTAATAGCAATGGCAAAATAAATCATTATGAATTAAAAAGAATAGACAAAAGTTCTGTAGGAAGAGGATTTAAGTTAATGGATAATTGTAAAGGCACATTTAAAATAGTATCAATAACAGGAAATAGAAAGCAAATTTGGTTATTAGATGAAAAGCTGGGTGATGCAGATAAAGTATATATAGCAATAAATATGGATTTAGCATTTTTGGATTAATAATCTTCGATAATTTTATTCAGGGCTGAGTGCATCCGATCTGCCATTTCCTGCTTCTGGGTATGGCTTAAGTTTTTCCTGCTTCCCGGCGCGGCCTCGTCTTTAAACAGATTCACCGCTTCTATGCCGAGGGCTGAGGCAATACGCTCCACCATGAGCAGAGAGGGGCTTTTTTTCCCCATTTCCAGCTCGGAAATATAGGTCTGGGCCGATTCGCACTCCTCGGCAAGCTGCAGTTGGGAGATTTTCCGCAGTTTCCGGTACTCCTTCAAGTTTGCGATGAAAAGTTTCTGTAGATTCATCGAATTCGCTCCGCTAAATTTCCGGCCCCGGATATGGCATTTATTCCCATGTCTTAAATGCTATAAGCTGTTGAAAGCCTTGACAAAGAGTTTACAGCTGTTTATTGTTGTTTTAATTAGCTAAAGCTGTTATTTTTGCCAGCTATAACTGTTATTTGGCTATTCCGTAAGCAAAGGAGTGGTTAGCATGAAAAAGACTGGGCTTTTGGGTATCGGTATTCTTGCTATTGCGGCGCTTATGGCGATCTGCGGCTGTGCATCTATGGGAGCAAATCCGAGTGCCCTGCCCCTGGACGCCGCCATACAACGGACCGCCGAGGAGATAAGTGCCGCATTACCCGAAGGAAGGCGGGTAGCAGTGATGAATTTTGACAGTGAAACGCCGGAACTTTCGGTCTATATTATGGAAGAATTGACCAACCGCCTGGCTCAGGGCCGGAAACTCATCATGTTGGATCGCCGGAACATCGCGTATATTGAAAAAGAGCTGGATTTTCAGATGTCCGGGGCGGTGAGCGATGAATCCGCTCAGGGTATCGGCAAGATGCTCGGCGCGGAGTCGATTGCCGTCGGTTCTCTGACGAAGATGGGAACCGGTTACATTTGGCGGGTTTCGGTGCTGGGGGTGGAAAGCGGCGTCGCCGAAGTCCCGGTTATGCTGGACCTGCGGGGCGGCAGGGAGTATACGGCATTGCTGGCGGATCTGAAAAGTAGCAAAAAGGCAGCGGATACAACCGCACGGGAAATCGCACTCACTCGTATCCCGCAGACTGCCTCGGACTACCTGAACCGGGGAATTACGTTAGCCATACAAGGCGAATTTGGCATGGCCCAAGAGGACTTTACCGAGGCCATCGCCCTTAATCCTGATATGGCCCTGGCATATCTCATGCGGGGCAGGGTGGTATATGCCAGTGTGTCCGACGTTATCGCCATTGGTAAAAATTTTGACCGTGTGGGCGCCCATTTTCAGTCCGGACGGCAGGCCAGCGGGGAACAACTACGGGCTTATGAAAAGGCCATAGCGGATTTTACCAAATCCCTCTCCCTGGATCCGAATAATGCCGTTACCTACTCGGACCGTGGCGATGCATATTCCCAAAAAGGGGACTATGACAAGGCAATTACGGACTATAATCAGGCCATCAGGCTGAATCCCAGTTATGCCTGGGCGTATAACAATCGCGGTATTGCGTATCAACACAAAGAAGACCTTGACAAGGCTATCGCGGACTATACCCAGGCCATCAGGCTGGACCCTGATTTTTCCTACCCGTATTACAATCGCGGCAACCGATATCTGAGCAAGGGGGACTATGACCGGGCCATCGCGGACTTTAACCAAGCGATACGGACTGACCCGGATTATGCGAACGCATATACCAGCCGCGGAAATACGTATGCCAATAAAGGCGACTATGACCGGGCTTTTGCGGACTACAACCAAGCGATACGGCTAGACCCGAATAATGCGGATACGTACTACAACCGCGGTGTTGCGTATGAGAACAAAGGTGACCATGCTCGTGCCATGGCGGACTATGACAAGGCCATCGCAGAATATACGCAGGCGATACGGCTTAACCCGAATAATGGCGCTGCCTATTATAATCGAGGATTAGCGTATAGCAATAAAAGTGACCATGACAAGACCATTGCGGACTATACCCAGGCGATACGGCTTAACCCGAATAATACCTTTGCCTATAACAACCGCGGGAATGCGTATTATGATAAAGGCGACTATGACCGGGCCATCGCGGACTATACCCAGGTCATACGGCTTAACCCGAATGACACCGATGCATACAATAACCGTGGAATTGCGTATGCCGATAAAGGCGACAATGACCGGGCCATCGCGGACTATACCCAGGCGATACGGCTTAACCCGAATAATGCCTCTGCCTATAACAATCGCGGCAATGCGTATAGCCGCAAAGGTGACTATGACAAGGCCATCGCGGACTATACCCAGGCGATACGGCTTAACCCGAATTATGCGGATACGTACTACAATCGCGGGAGTGCGTATAATGGTAAAGGCGACTATGACCGGGCCATCGCGGACTATACCCAGGTCATACAGCTTAACCCGAATGATGCGGGTGCGTACAACAATCGCGGTAATGCGTATAATAGCTTAAAGGACTATGACCGGGCCATAGCGGAGTATAACAAGGCGATACAGTTGGACCCCAACTATGCCATTGCGTACCACAATCGCGGACTTGTGTATAACAGTAAAGGTAATCGAACCCAAGCGCGCGCGGATTGGACAAAGGCTGTACAACTTGATCCGAATTATCGGGCATCACGGGAAATGCTTGAGAAATATAAGTGAAGGGAAGGATAGACTGTCTCCGTATGAGGTCGGTAGTGTCTTTGCCGGGGCGGTGTTTGCTGCTCTGCGTGGATTTTGTCAATTACGGCGCAAGTCATTTGAACGCGGGGCGTATACTTCGCGGATGTTTTGTAGCGTTTGAAAAGGAAAAAAAATGGAAATTGTACATGAAAAGAGAGAGTCACCCAATGTTCTAGTACGCGAGTTACACGGGGTAAATTGTGGTGTTGTGCTTAATATATTGTTTCTTGATGGTGAGGTTTCAGATGGTATAATACATCCTCTTATTATTGACCTTAGGGATGAGGCATTTGTTAAGGCCATTAAAAAAAATTATGGCGAAGATGGTTTTGGTAATTTGCCGTTTGGCCTTCTCATTAAGAAGGAGGAGCTTGCGAAATCGCCTTCTCCACTCTTTGAACATGATTTGCTGTTGTGGTTTGTGTAGCACCGAGCGCAGTGGTGACTCTGAGCGCAGTGGTGCAGTCGCTGTTTTTAAGAAAGGTGTTACCCGCTTATGCGGGGGCGCGAAAAAGTGATTGACACCAAAAAGCATCTTCTGTCTGTGGTTAGATCCTTCTAAGATTTTTCCTCCAGAGAACGTATATGCAAATACACAGTGTTCCGGGAAATACACAGATCTTCGGAAATGGTCTGCACGGCGTTTTTCAGCTTGAAAATACCCTGATGATAGAGAATAGTCACAATCTCCTTGTTCTTCTGATTCTGCGGTACCGCATTGTCGGCGACCACCCCGGCCTTGACCTTTTCCAATGCCCCGGCGATAAGCTCGTCGGAGTCGCTGATGAAATTCTCGGTAACGTAATCCGACTGCGAAAGGGGAAGAAAATTCTGTAACAGCGAATTGATGGGGCTGTCCAAATAGAGATTGATACAGAGCAGACCTATTGCCCTTTGCCTTGCGCCAAAAATAACGATGGTGGTGGAACGTACCGGCTTGCCATATTTGCTTTTGGAAGTGTAACTGATAAAAGGCCCATGTACGGATTTCTCCCCTTTTATCCGGATCTTTTCCAGCATGGAAAGGGCAAGATCGGTGATGGGCGCCCCTTCTTTGCGGCCTGAATGAAAACCGTTAATTATTTTGATGATAGAATGATCGTAATCGGATAAATCATGAAGAACAAATTCAAAAGCTTCACCGTAATATGATGCAAGCCCTTCCATGGTTGTTTTATAAGAATCAATGATCAGTTTATCCGCGGTAGAAATATTCCGGGAGCTTTCATTTTTTACCGCAATTTTTTTTATCTTCGCCATTTATTTACCTCTGTAATACGTGTCATCCAGGGGAAGTTTAGCGTGGAATTTTTTATCCTTCGCATAATAAGCCCCTGAGATTGCGGGAGTTACCGGAATAGCAGCCAGCTCCCCTACACCTTTGGCGCCATAGGTCAATGGTGAAGGATGTTTCGGTTTTATAAAAATAATTTCCATGGGCGGAGCGTTATCGGCCCTGAGGAGCCCCAGCGTTCCGTATTTCACTTTTGGATAAGCGCCTTCCAGAGGAAAATCTTCGGTAAGGGCATAACCCATGCCCATGAGGAGCCCCCCTTCGATCTGCCCCTCGGCGGATTTTGGATTTACCACCGCGCCGATGTCATAAGCGGCGATGAGTTTTTCTACTTTGCCCCGGGCATCAAGAATTGCCACAGTTGCGGCGAAACCATAAGCAACATGGCTCACCGGATTTTGTTTATCACTGCCCATAGGGTCGGTGACGCCGGAATACTCGCCAAAAAATTCTTTTCCTTCAAGCCGGGAAAGATCGCCCCCTGCATCAGCCAGAGCTTCTTTTAATTTTAACGCCGCCTGCCGGGTCGCCTCTCCGGTAAAAACCGTTTGCCGTGAAGCGGTGGTCGTCCCCGAATTGGGTGTGCGGCTGGTGTCGGGGGCTTCGGCGATAAAACATTCCGGCGGAAGATGCAAAGTTTCACAGGCAATCTGGATGACCACCGTGGCAAGGCCCTGGCCAATGCAGGCGGCGCTGGTTCTGATATGGATGATGCCCTGCTCCACGGAAAAAAGACAGCGGCCCACATCGGGAAGCCCCACGCCTATGCCGGAATTTTTAAACGCACAGGCGATACCTGCGGATTTTCCCTCCGCCGAGGCCTTTTCGTAAATCTCTTTCACCGCCAAAAGACAGGCTTCCAGTTCCACATCGTCCCCGATAATTTGCCCGTTAGGAAGGGCCTGGCCCGGCCTCACCGCATTGCGAAAACGAATTTCCCAGGGACTGATGCCCGCCATCTCCGCCAAAAGATTGAGATTATTTTCCGTGGCAAAACAGCTCTGGGGCACGCCGAAACCGCGGAAGGCCCCGCCGGGAATGTTGTTGGTGTAGACCGCTTTTCCGTCAATATCTATCACCTGATAATTATACGGCCCCGCGGCATGAGTGCAGGCCCGCTGCAGCACTGGCCCGCCGAGGCTTGCATAGGCACCGGTGTCGGAAACAATAACGGCCTTCATGGCGGTCAACCTGCCATTCTCGTCGCAGCCAGTGGTAAATTCCATTTCCATGGCATGACGCTTGGGATGCAGATTGATGCTTTCCTGCCGGGACAACAGAACCTTCACCGGCTTTTTTAACAGCCATGAGGCAAGACACGCGTGGTGCTGCACACTCATATCTTCCTTGCCGCCAAAACCGCCGCCCACGAGCTGCCCCCTGACGCGCAATTTTTCCGGTGGAATCCCCAGCATACGGGAACATTCCCGCTGCTCGTCGTAAATGCTCTGCCCCGCCGAATACAAGACCAGGCCGTCTTCACCTTCCGGCATGGCAATGGCGCACTCAGGTTCCATAAAAGCGTGTTCGGTAAAAGGAACCGAATAATGGCGGGTTACCACATATTTTGATTTCGCCAAAACCTCATCGGCATTGCCCCGAACCAGATGTTCATGGGAAAGAATATTTTTTTCTTTTGAGTGGATCAGCGGAGCCCCTTCCGCCATGGCTTCAACGGGGCTGGTGAGCGGCGGCAGCACATCGTAATCAACATGAACCAGATCCTTTACCTCATCGATACTTTCCCGTTTTTTGCAAACAACCAGCGCCACCGCATCGCCGATGAACCGGGTAATATCCCCTTCATGAATCATCACATCATAATCGGAAATAAAAGCCAGATGACCGATCTTGTTATTTCCCGGCACATCCTTGGCGGTAAATACCGCCGCACAATCGGGATGATTCAACGCCGCCGTCGCATCAATTTTTAATACACGGGCCCGGGGATAGGCGGAACGGAGGGCCGAAGCGTGGAGCATTGGTCCGCCGGGACCATCGTCAAACACAAGATCATCAACATATTTTCCCCTACCCAGCGTTTTAGCGGCGGCATCCACCCGGTGCAGATTTTCGCCCAAAACACCTGAGGTTTTTTGTTTCGGAACCGGAATATTTTCCCTGAAGAATCGCGCCGCGATCTCAATGGCCTTTACTATTTTTACATAACCGGTGCAGCGGCAAATATTGGAACGAATCCCCCGGCGAATCGTATCTTCATCAGGATCATTATTAATGTCGAGCAAAGCCTTTGCGCTTAAAACCATACCGGGAATACAGAAGCCGCACTGCACCGCCCCGGCCTCTGCAAAGGCATACACATAAACATCTTTTTCCCGGCCGCTCAACCCTTCCATGGTGATGATATTTTTTCCGTCAACCTTGCTCAAAGGGGTAATACAGGAGCGGAGAGGTTTTCCGTCAACCAGCACCGTACAGGCGCCGCAGGCTCCGGAACCACAGCCGTTTTTTGCGGCGGTAAGGCGAAGGTCCTCCCGCAGAAAATCGAGAAGCTTTTTATCGGCCCTGCCCCGAACCGGCCCGCCGTTTACCGTGAACACCGCCTGATCGGGTCCCTTCTGTCTATTTTCCATGATACTTTTTTTCATAATAATACTGTATTTTTGTTTAGTCAAGGGAAATATAAAATTTATCAGTTATTCTCAATTTAGCCCTATAATTCAAAAAGACCACGAGGCACCCTCTGCCGTTCACATTAGATCAGTCTCCGGGCGGAGAGCAAGAGCCCGTTTTCCTGGGCTTTAACTTTCTTTTTGAGAAAATTAAAGTTCAGGCGTTATCCTTAAAAAGCCCCATTGACTTTTTAAAGTTAGAGTTTGATAATAAAAGCTCCGGAAGGGGTTGTTATGAAGCGTAAGGCGCAGGGAATACTGATAAAAGGCTCTGTTGTGGCGGGCGAATCTTATATGGCGTATGTGCCAAAGCCGCTCCCGCCACGGCCCGCTGTTGATATGGAAGCGGTTGGCAGACAGCTTGCCAGAGCTAATATTGCCATAGGGCAGTTGAACGGCGTTATCGAAGCAAATTTAAATCCGTTGATTATCAACTATATGTATGTCCGTAAAGAGGCGGTTTTATCATCGCAAATTGAAGGGACGCAATCGACCCTTGACGATCTGCTGCGTTATGAATCGGAACAGACCGCCGGTATTACCGTTGACGATGTGGCGGAAGTGTCCTCGTATGTAAACGCACTCAACCACGGCTTGCGGCGGGTGGAGGGAGGATTCCCCCTGTCGCTCCGCCTGATACGGGAAATTCATAAAATATTGCTGCACAATTCGCGGGGCCGGACCAAAACACCGGGAGAGTTTCGCAGAAGCCAAAACTGGATTGGCGGTACCCGGCCTTCAAATGCTCTCTTTGTCCCCGCTCCCGCCCACGAAGTTATGAATTGCCTGCACAGCCTTGAACAATTCATCCATGCCGAAGACAATATACCTGAACTTGTCAAGGCCGCGCTTATCCATCAGCAATTTGAAACTATCCACCCCTTCCTTGACGGCAACGGACGCACCGGGCGGCTTTTGATAACCTTGTTTCTTTGTATCAAAGGTTTTTTACAATCGCCATTCCTGTATTTGTCCCTGTTTTTTAAGCAGCACAGGGACTTGTATTACGATAAACTGAATGCCGTCCGTAAAACCGGCAATTGGGAAGACTGGATAAATTTTTTCCTTGAAGGTATCGCTGAAACGGCGACGGATGCGAAAAATACTTTGCTTGCCATAAAAAAGCTGTTTGCCGTTGATGATAAAAAAGTTGCCGCCCTTGGACGCGCCGCCGTTTCTGCTAAAAAGGTTTTTGCGGAATTCCAACAGAAGCCGGTTTTGACTATCGTGGAGCTGGTCAAGCGAACGGGACTTGCCACGCCAACGGCAATAAGCGCCGTCCGCCGCCTTATAGTCCTTGGCATACTCGAAAACATATCCGAAAAAAAATGGGGCCAATTGTATTCATACAAAGGATATGTTGATTTGCTTGCGCCCGGCACAGGTAACAATTAAAAAGCACCCCTGTCACCTCGCCAGCATTTCAGGATCGTCAATATCGGTCAGGGGGGAAGGGCCTTCCCGCGGGGGAGTATCTACCCTGATAAGTTTATCCGGATATTTTTTGATGATGTCCCGGCCATGTTCACCCGGAGCCAGGGCGGCCAGCTCTGCCCCAAAGGTGCGGGAAAAAAGAACCGGGCTTCCTTTTTCGCCGCGGTAAAAGGGCTGGACAATATGGCTTCGCCGCCGGGCATTGAGGATAAGCTGCAGCGATTCGCCGTCCAGAAAGGGCTGGTCGCAGGGGAAAAAAATATAGTGCCCGTCCTCAAAATCAACTGTCTTCTCCGCGGCTTCCACCCCCAGCCTGATACTTTCACGCTGGCCCCGTTCAGGGTTGGCGTTCCGTATAATCGTTATACCCTTGAACCGGGCGGCCAGAGCGGCGGCAGCATCAAAGGCGGTAACAAAGAAAATATTTTCAAAAAGGCCGCCCGCCGACACGAGTTCAAGGGTGTACAGGACCAGCGCTTTTCCCCGGAAGGGATAAAGAAGTTTGTTCGCGCCGCCAAAACGTTTTGAAAAACCTGAGGCCATGAGAATCGCCGTCACGGGTCCGCCTGCCTGTAAGCCGCTTGTTTCCATAATCTCTTTACAGTATAATACAGTATGGACTTGCTTTCAAACTGTACGTCCGGGGGATGCGGGGCAAAAATCGGTCCCGGCGATCTGGGCGATATGCTTTCCAAACTGCGCTGCAAAAACGATCCCCGCCTGCTGGTAGGTTTCGGGGGCCGGGACGATGGGGCGGTGTACCAGATTGACGAGCGGAAGGCCCTGGTTTCCACGGTGGATTTTTTTTCGCCCATGGTGAATGATCCTTATCTTTTTGGCAAAATCGCCGCCGCCAATGCACTGAGTGATATTTACGCCATGGGGGGGAAACCGCTTTTTGCGCTCAACCTCATCTGCTTTCCCGAAAAGATGGATAAAAAGATTCTTGAGGAAATTCTTGCGGGGGGCGCCGAAAAAACCATGGAAGCCGATACGGTGATAGCCGGCGGACATTCGATTTACGATCATGAACCGAAATACGGCATGGCGGTAACCGGCCTTGTCGATCCTCACAATGTACTCCGCAATGATTCCTGTAAGGCGCAGGATGTGTTGATCCTCACAAAAGCCCTGGGGGTAGGGCTGGTAATGGCGGCAGAAAGGGGCGGAGAAGCTTCACGGGGGCAGGTAAAAGCGGCGGCGGATTCCATGGAACGGCTCAACCGGTATGCGGCGGAAAAGTTTATTTATAGTGAACGCTATCAGCGGGCGGTTCACGCCTGCACGGATGTTACCGGATTCGGCCTGGCAGTCCACGCATCGGAAATGGCCGGAAAGGATCACAGCATCGTGATAGACAGCTCCTCCCTGCCCATTCTTGAAGGAGCCCTGGATTTTGCGGAAAAATATTTTGCCACCGCCGCCGGACAGCGGAACAGAAATTACATCGCAGAATCTATCGATATATCCTGTGTAACCCAGGCGATGGAGGAAATTGTTTTTGATCCCCAAACTTCCGGGGGCCTCCTCATCGCCGTGGAAGCTGAATTTGCCCAAAGACTCTGCGATGAAATTAAAGAGGATGATCCCTCGGCGGCTATCATCGGCGAGGTTATCAAACGGGAAGATAAGGCCGTTATTATTTTGTAGATTTTTTAAGGAGAAATATATGGATGTAATCAATGTGCTTGGCAAACCCTGTCCCATTCCGGTCATCGAAGCAAAAAAGGCTTTGCGGAAAGCGGCCACCGGGGAACAGGTAAAGGTTTTGGTTGATAACGACATCAGCCGGCAAAATCTTGAAAAAATGGCGGGCGGCATGGGACTTCCCTTTGTCCACGAAAAGCAGGACGATGGGAATATTGTCGTGACCATCACCGCGGGCATTGCAGCGGCGGCGTCCCCCGTTGGGGGCCTGGTGGTGGCCATCGGGAAAAATACCATGGGAACCGGCAATGACGATTTGGGCGCCATTTTAATGAAGGCTTTTATCTATTCGCTTACGGAAATGGACACGCCCCCGGAGACACTGCTCTTTTTTAATTCCGGGGTGATGCTCAGTACGGAAGGATCCAATGCCATTGCGGATATTAAAACCCTTGAACAAAAGGGGACGATTGTTTCAAGCTGCGGCACCTGTCTCGATTTTTACAAGCTTAAGGAAAAACTCGCCGTGGGAAATGTAACAAATATGTACGCCATAGCGCAGGCCATGGGGGAAGCCGCAAAACTTATCAATCTGTAGTATGTGCATATCGGAATTTATCCTGGTGTTTCACAACACCGGAGACGCGATCATGGCTGAACGGAAACTTCTGGATTCCGGTGTGGATGTGCGGGTCATGCCCACACCCAAAGCCATTGGTCCCGCCTGCGGTATGTGTCTGCGGATCAACAGGGAAGAAATTCACAAGGCGCGGATGATGCTGGGAAAAACCATCAGGGAAATATTTTGCCGGAATGAAAGGGGAGAAGCTTTTACAGTATGGAATCCCGAATTCAAAACGAATCCCTGATAGACTTTTTCGAGGGGGAATTCAAAAAAAACCCGGGACCGGTTACAATCATCGGGTCGGGGGGGAAAACTTCCCTTATCTGGTATCTGGCAAGGCATTTTTCCGCCGGGGGAAAAAGGGCGCGGGTGCTTGTTACACCCACCACAAAAATGCTTGTGCCGGATAAGCCGGTTCCCGGTGTCACCATGGCGGGGATCTTCAACAAAGAAACGGGCAAACTGGAATCCCTGCCCCCGGGCGAGCTGGAAAAAATCTATTCACAATACGATTTTGTTTTTATCGAGGGAGACGGTTCCCGGGGGCTGCCGATCAAGGCCTGGGCGGATCATGAGCCGGTGGTCCCGGTTTTTACGGCGATCACCGTGGGCCTTATTCCCCTTTGGCCTTTGGGGCTGGCGGTATCGGAAAAACTGGTACACCGCCTGCCCCTTTTCCTTGAACTTTCGGGGGCCCGTGAAGGGGAAATCCTCAATGTGGAACATCTGGCCCGGGTCATCCCCGGCCTTTTCAGAAAGGCCCAGGGGAAAAAAATACTTTTCATAAACCAGATTGAGGATGACGCCGCCCTGGAACAGGCCCGAAAATTCGCCGCCCTCCTTCAACAAGAACCGCTGTGTATCATTGCGGGAAGCGTTAAAAAGGGAAGTTTAGCCCTTGCTTTTTCGCCGGAATAGCAGCATCATTAAAGTTAAGGATCTATATGAGCGTTGGAGAAAGCATACCACGGGTTGACGCGTGGGAAAAAGTTTCAGGCCGGGCAAAATATACCGATGATCTGGCGGATCGTCATATCCTCATCGGGAAAATTTTGCACTCTACTATTGCCAACGGTATGGTAAAAAAAATCGACACAAGCGCTGCCGAAAAAATCCCCGGCGTAATAAAGATCATCACCTGTTTCGATGTGCCCGATATTTGTTTTCCCACGGCGGGTCATCCCTGGTCTACGGACCCTGCCCATCAGGATCCCACGGACCGGAAGCTTCTCAATCAAAGGGTCAGGCTTTACGGCGACGATATAGCGGCGGTAATAGCCGAGGATGAAGTCAGCGCCGGCCGGGCCCTTAAAGCAATAAAAGTCGAGTACGACGAATACCCCGTTTTATTGACCCCCGAAGAAGCCATGCAGGAAGGGGGAGCAACTTCAGTTGCCCCGCTGCTGCACGAAGAATGTCCAAACAATATACTTAAACACACAACCATTACCGACGGTGATTTTGAAGAAGCCGTGAAAGAAGAAGGGCTTCTCTGTTTTGAAGGCATTTATGAAACACCTATTGTGCAGCACTGTCATATTGAATCCGTCGTGTCTTTTGCCTACATGGAAAACGGCCGCATTGTAGTGGTAGCATCCACCCAGATACCGCACATCATACGCCGTATTGTGGGGCAGGCCCTGGGCATACCCTGGGGCAAAGTACGGATCATAAAGCCCTACATAGGCGGCGGTTTCGGCAACAAACAGGACGCCCTCTACGAACCGCTGAACGCTTTTATGACCATGCAGGTGGGGGGAAGGCCGGTTAAACTGGAACTTTCCCGGGAAGAAGTTTTTTTTGCCACCAGGGTCAGGCATGGCGAAAAAATATTTTTGAAAAGCTGGGTCAGGCCCAACGGACGTTTGGTGGCCCGCAGTTACACGGCCTATTCCAATCAGGGGGCCTACGGGTCCCATGGCCACGGTATCGCCTCCAAGGGGACCAATGTGTTCCGCCAGCTCTACCGGGACGAAAAAGCCCGAAAGCTTGATATCTACACGGTGCATACCAACACCGCCACCGCCGGGGCCATGCGGGGATACGGTACACCACAGGCAGTGTTTGCCGTGGAATCCCATATGGAGGATATAGCAAAAAAGCTAAACATGGACCCGCTGGAAATTCGCTTCCTCAATGTGATGCCCGTGGGTTTTGTCGATCCCTTCAGCAAAAATGTAAATCACTTTGATTCATTTCATCAGTGTGTGGACAAGGCCAAGGCCTACATCAAATGGGATGAAAAGCGGGAGCTGTACAAAAACCAAAGCGGCCCGATTCGGAAAGGAGTGGGTATGTCGCTGTTCTGGTACAACACCGCGGTGTGGCCCATCTCCATTGAAGTTTCATCCTGCCGTTTGGTTCTGAATCAGGATGGCAGTGTTCAGGTCCAGCTTGCGGAAACGGAAATAGGCCAGGGGGCGGATACGGTTTTTACCCAGATGTGCGCCGAAACGCTGGGCATCTCCTGGCGGAACGTGCACGTTATCAGCGCTCAGGATACGGATGTTACGCCCTTCGGAACCGGCGCCTATGGTTCACGGCAGACCTATGTGGGAGGAGCGGCGGTCAACAAGGCGGCCCTGCTGCTGAAACAAAAAATTCTCGCCTCCGCCCTTGAGCTGACCGGGGGGGGCGAAAAAGATCTTGATATTATCAACGGCAATATTGTTTCGGTTGCGAATAACGGGCAGATTGTTTTTAGCCTGGCGGAACTGGCCACGGAAATTTTGTACCACACCGAACACGCCCAACACATTACCGCCGAAACCACCGCCCAGGTGAAAACCAATGCCTACAGTTTCGGCTGCGCCTTTGCCGAAGTGGAAGTTGATATTCCGCTGGCCAAAATAAAACTCCTTGATATGATAAACTGCCACGACTGCGGGCGGCTTATCAATCCGCTGTTGGCCGCGGGTCAGGTCCACGGCGGCATGAGTATGGCCATAGGTTTCGGAATGTACGAACAGCTCCTCTACGATCCAAAAACAGGGAAACTCCTTAACGGCAATCTTCTGGATTACAAACTTCCCACGATTATGGATCATCCCCACCTGGAGGCTCAGTTTGTGGAAAATTGGGAACCCACGAGCCCCTACGGAACAAAGGCCCTGGGGGAACCGCCCACGGTGCCCGGAGCGGCGGCGATCCGTAATGCGGTGCTCCATGCCACCGGGGTGGGGATCAACAAAATACCCTTAAGCCCCCATGTCTTGTTTGCGGAATTCAAGGCCGCCGGCTTAATATAGAAGGATTACAAAAGTGTATGACATAGAGGCCCTTTACGAAGCCCAAAGCCCCGAACACGCCGTTAAACTTCGGGCTGAACATCCCGAAGCGGTGATCATCGCCGGGGGCAGCGATGTGCTTATCAAAATCCGGGAAGGGGAAAAAGCCGGATGTACCCTTATCAGTATTCAAAAGCTTGATGAACTGCGGGGGGTGACCGTTGATAACGGTGGGCCGCACGCCGGGGCGCTTCGCATCGGCGCATTAACAAGTTTTTCCCACATCGCAAAAGATCCCCTCATCAAAAAAAATATTTATACACTGGCCGAAGCGGCGGACACCGTCGGCGGGCCGCAGCTCAGAAACATTGCCACCATAGGCGGCAATGTTTGTAACGGCGTTACCTCCGCCGACAGCGCATCTACACTGCTTGCCTTCGACGCCGTGATGGAATACCTGGGGCCCGGGGGAAAACGGCTTGTTCCCATAAAAGAGCATTATGTGGCGGCGGGAAAAACTGCGCTGAATCCGGACGAAATTCTTTTATCGATTATCATTCCAAAAGAAAGTTATGAAAATTGTTACGGCCATTATATAAAATACGCCATGCGGGAAGCATTGGATATTGCCACTTTGGGATGTTCCGCCAATGTAGTGTTATCGGAAGATAAAAAAAATATCCTGCGGCTGCGTCTTGCCTACGGTGTGGCGGGACCCGTTCCCCTGCGGGCCGTGAGCGCGGAAAAAACGGTGGAAAATAAAAGCGTCAGTGAAGAAACCATTGCCGCCGCCGCAAAAGCCGCCCTTGACGATATTAACCCACGGACAAGCTGGAGGGCCACAAAAGAATTCCGTCTTCAGCTTGCGGAAGAATTGGCAAAACGGGCGATCCGGGAATCCATAAAACGGGCGGGAGGGGTGTTATGAGCATTGAAAAAAAACTGGTGCGCTGCACAATTAACGGCCGCGACACCGAAACCGTGGTAGATATCCGCTCCTCGTTGACCGATATGCTGCGAAACGATTACCGGCTCACCAGCGTAAAAAAAGGCTGCGAGGTGGGTGAGTGCGGGGCCTGTAATGTGATCATCAACGGTGAATGTTTTAATTCCTGTATTTATCTGGCGGTCTGGGCGGAAGGAAAGGAAATCACCACCACCGAAGGGCTTGTCAGCGGCAGCGGCGAACTGTCGGCGATCCAACAATCTTTTATTGACGAAGGGGCCGTTCAATGCGGCTTTTGCACGCCAGGTTTTCTGTTGAGCGCCCAGGAAATAATAAATTCAGGAAAAGAATATTCTGACAGTGAATTAAAAAAAATGCTTTCAGGGCATCTCTGCCGCTGCACGGGCTACGAAAATATTTTCAGGGCGGTGCGAAAGCTCACACCGCCCATGAAAAATATTTAGACCGCCAGACTCGCTTCGGATGGACCCATCACATAACCCCGGGGAACGGGGTTGGGCCGCTGGAAAGTGCTGGTCATCTGGTAGAACTGTTTTGTTTCACAGCTCTTGTACAGGCCCAGCAATAGCTCCAGACCGTGGAAGGCCATCTCTTTGCTGGTCCGGGGTTTGCGGCCCAGCCTGAGCGACCAGGCCAATTCCGCCGGCCCTATGCCCCGGCTGTTTTCCGAAAAGGCGTGAGTTGCCGGCAGGGCGATGGGTTCGGCCTGACCCCGCAGAATCACCTTTACTTCGCCGCCGAACTGGTTGGGATCGGGCATATAAAGTATGCCCTGGGTGCCGTACACCACGATCTGGGGCTTTTCGGGGAAGATGCTGCAGGAGTTAAACATAAGGTTGCCGTAAACACCGCTGGCAAATTCAAAACTCCCCGCCACGAGGTTTTCCGCCTGAAGCCGGAATTTTTCGCCGAAGTCTTCTTTACCGGGGAAATAGTGGGTCCGCTCGGGCTCACGGGTGGTCACATAACCGGCGACTTGTTTGACCGGCCCCAAAACACTCAGCATGGCGGTAACGTAGTACACCCCCACATCAAGCCCTATGCCGCCGCCGGGCAGGGCGGTAAAAGGATAGGCCTCCGCCAAAAATCCCGCATCGCGGTTAAGCACCGCCGTTACCGAGGTGATGTCGCCGATAAGGCCGGAATCCAGGTAGAAACGGGCAGTCTGAATCGCCTGACCCATAAAAGTATCCGGGGCATTGCCGTAAAGAACGCCCTGTTTGTCCGCCAACTGCACCAGCTCCCGGGCGGCCTCGATGGAAATATCGATAGGCTTTTCGGAATAAAGATTTTTTCCGGCATTCAACACCTGGGTGCTCACCTTATGATGATTCACCGGATCGGTGATGTTCAGCACCAGCTCTATGCTCTTGTCGCTAAGAATTTCTTCGATGGACATTTGCTTGACGTTGAACTGGTTGGACCTTTTTTCCATCCGTTCCTTGATAATGTCGCAGCAGCCCACCACATCCAGAATTTCAAAGGCGCTGGTCATGTTTTTTAAATAAATTTCGCTGATAACGCCGCAGCCCACCACCGCGGTTTTAACTTTTTGCAGTTTCGCCATTTTCACTTACCTCCATAAAGATTTATTACTGTTTGTATATCACAAAAAAAGGAAATATGCAAGGGTCAATTTTGCCTGTCTTATAACCGATAATTAAAGATAATGAGTGAAAAAAAAGGCGCCGCGGGGAAACAAAAGCAGCCGGGCCAGACCATTATGCCCAATAACAAGAATGACGGGTCTATTACGGTGAATTTCGGCGAAGACGACCTTGAAATTCTCGCCGATTTTAACCCGCCCACGGGCAATGGCAGGGAAATTACCGCGGAATACCTCAAATCGGCCTTGTTTAAGCTGAATATCAACTACGGCATACAATGGGAGGCCATGGAAAACGCCCGTTTGGAGTGCAATGCCGGCCGCAAGCCCGTAAAAAATGTGGCCATCGCCCGGGGGGATATTCCCCGGAACGAGGTGTCGGAATACTACGAGCTCCACCCCCAGCTCCGGAAAACCGGGGCCCTGCCGGACAAGCTGGGCAATATTGATTACCGAAGCTACTCGCCCTACACCATCGTTAAAAAGGATCAGGTTCTGGCGCAGCTGCGAAAACGCAGGCCCGGGAAAAGCGGCCGGGACGTTCACGGGGTGGAACTGCCTTTCGGCTACATCAAACCCGCCGGCCTTGTGGGGGGTGACAACACCCGCACCGAAAATGAAATGATCATCGCCAACATACACGGCCAGTTGATCGAAGCCAAGGGCTCGTTGTTTGTGCAGGATACCCTGGTGATAAAAGGCGCCGTGGGATATACCACGGGGAACATCATTTTCCCCGGTGATGTGATTATCGAAGGGCCGGTTTCGGACGGCTTTAAAATTTATTCAGGCGGTTCAGTGACGATCAAACAAACTTTTGATGTTACCGATGTGATCACCAAAACGGACCTGAGCGTTTCAGGCGGTATCATAGGCCGGGGGCGGGCGCTGGTAAAGGTCGGCGGAAATCTGCGGACCAAATTTATCGAGAACTGCCGGGTAGCCTGCCGTAAAGCGGTGGCGGTGGATGGAAGCATCGTCAATTCCCGGATCTTCTCCATGGAAAATCTTGACATGGGGGATAAGGGAATGATTGTCGGCGGAGAAGTTTGGGCTATCCACGGCATCAAAACCGGTGATATAGGCAGAAAGGGATCCAATTCAGCCAGGCTTCACTGCGGCATCGACTTCGCCGCCCGGCAGGAAATGGAAAAACAAAACAATATTCTGCGGATTCAGGCGGCCAAGCTGGCAAAACTCCGTGAAATTATGGAATCGGCGGAATATCAAAAAGCCGGTCCCGAAAAAAGAACCAAAATGGAAGAGCTGCTCCACCGTCTGGAAGAAGAACAGGCAAAGGCTGCTGCCAAAGTTACCGCCCTGATGGACAAAATCAACATTGATAACGCTGCCTCTGTAGAGGCGGCGGGGGACATACACCCGGGCACGCTGATAGAAATTTGCGGGGTGACCCTCTTTGTCACCGAGCCCCTGCGGAAGGTACGCATCAAGCTGAACGAGACGGCGGGAAAACTGGTGACGGAACAGATATAATATAGAAAAAAGCCTTATTCTATCTTGAACCGCGAGACTTCCTCCACCAGTATGTCGATGTTTTCCTTGTTGCGGCCGCTCAGGTTGTTCACTTCGTTCACCGCCATGTTGATCTGTTCCGCCCCGGAGGACATCTCGTTCATGCCGTTGGTGATCTCCGCCGTGGCCGATTCAAGATTCTTCCCTTCGGTAATTACCTGACGGCTCCCCTCCAGCATTTCCTCGGAACCGTTCTTCACCATCCGTGTCACTTCGTTAAGCTGGCCGATGGATTCGAGGATCTGCTGGCTCCCCTGCCCCTGTTCCTCCATGGCGTTGCGGATATTCTCCTCCTGATCGGCTACGGTCTTTACACCGCTGTCTATGGCCTCGAATTTATCCAACACCGAATCGGTGGAGTGGGTGATCTTATCGATGGAGCTCTTGATCTTTTTAAGTACCGTGCTGATAGTCTTTGATTGGATAGAGCTGCTTTCCGCAAGCTTCCGGATCTCATCGGCCACCACCGCGAAACCCTTGCCCGCTTCCCCGGCATGGGCCGCTTCAATGGCAGCGTTCATGCTCAATAGGTTTGTCTGACTGGCGATGTTTTCCATTACCCCGTTGATTTCCAAAAGGCCTTCGGATTCCCGGGCAATTTCCTGAATGTCGGTGGATACTTCCTGCAAGCCCGAGCGGCCCACCTCGGCGGCTTCGGAAAGCTCGCGTACATTCGCGCCGTTCTTTATCAGGGTCTGGGTAACGGACTGGATATTGGCCAGCATTTCTTCAATAGCCGATGAGGAGCGGGATACGCTGCCGGTTTGTGTTCCGATATGATCGTTAAGCTTGCCAATGTTGACGGTCATCTGTTCCATGGTGGCGTTGGTTTCGGTAACGCTGGCGCTCTGGTTGATAACCCGGCCTTTAATGCTCTGGATGTTAGCGGTAATTTCGTTAATTGCCGCCGCGGTTTCAGTCATGTTGGCGGAAAGATCGTTGCCGATGTCAAAAAGGGCCACGGCCTGTTTTTTGATAGAGGTCACCAGGTCCCGTATCTTGCCCAGGGTGGCGTTGAAGTACCGGGCCAGGTCCCCAACCTCGTCCTTTGAATTCAGCTCGACGGTTTTGGTCAGGTCCCCTTCGCCCTCGGAAATGTCTTTGAGGGTGAGGGCCACCTTGACGATGGGTTTGGTGATGCTATTCACCACGAGGTAAATCACCACGGCGACAATGATGGCTGATATAGCCCCCAGCAGTATCGCAAACCGGGTCATGATGTTCACCTGCTCCATGATAAGGCTTTCCGCCGTGCCGAGCATCAGGGACCAGTTCGTGCCGGTTTCGGCGATGGTAAAGGGCTGGATTACCAGTTCAAGGTTGGTATTAAGAATATCCGAATACACGCTAAAACGCGCCGTTTTTCCCAAGCGCACCGCCTCATCTGCCTTGGCGGTGTAGGAGCCGTAGAGTACCGTTTCCGCGTCTTGCAGGGTCTTGCCAATCCGTTCCGGCACCAGAGATGCCAGGATCGTGTTGTTATCCGAATAAATCGACATGGTGGAGATGTCCGGATTTTCCTTGATCGTCTCGTTTATCACGGGCTGGAGGTACTGTATGTCAACGCGGCAGCCCAGGCGGCCGACCACTTCCCCGGTGCGGCGGTTTATTACCGGCACAGTACAGCGGAGCAGATAGGTCTGTTTGCCGTTTACCGTTGCCTGAACAGGATCGTAGATCCGCTCTTTTTTCGCGTCGGGCCCGTTTAACTGGGTCATGGTACCTGGCACATCATAAAAGGCCTGGTGCTCTATCCGTCCCGTATCCGAAGAAAACCACGAGGCATACTGACCGCTGGGAGTTGAACCGGGCAGGCCAATGCCCAGGGCATCGTTGCCGTCGATACTGTTCGGCTTCCACACGGTATAAAAGCCGACGATGCGATCTTCCGAGACGGTGATTGATTCCATGATGTCGTCGTACCGGTCGCGGCGGTGGACAGCTTCGGTGTCTTCATAGTCCGCCATAATATCGGCGACCGTACGCAGTATCTGGAAATACTTTTCGTAGCGGGCCTGTATCAGGGCCGCCTGCTCCGTAGCAAGCCGTTCCTGACTCTGCATCGCCGTGGAAAGCTGCATGGATGAAGCCCGGCCTACCAGAATAACCGTTAAGCTGGCAACTACCACCACAAGTATGCCGATAACAATAAGACTCATCCGAAATTTAATCTTCATACAACTCTCCTATTGACAGAACTAAGTATAGACCCGGGAGAATTTGTGTCAAGAAAATGTTACTTTTCGCAGCGATTTTTATAATGAAATTTCGTGTGTTTTATGGATTATTTTCTTAATTGTTGTTGTAAAATAAGAATAAAAATAGAAACACTTTACGCCCTGCCTGTTAACCGGATCTGCCCCGGCTTATACGAGATCCTTTCCAAGACGTTTCCGGATGGCTTCGTACTCAAGGTTATCCGCCTGTTCCCGCAGCCATGCCACCAGCTCGCCGCCTGATTCGTATTCATAGCCTTCAAGCTTAACCAGCGTTTCTTCCATCAAACTTGTCCGGTAATGTTCACACGCTTCAAGGAATTCCGCAAGCAGGGCCGGGTCAGGCGAAGCGGCCCGGGGTTTGGCCGGTTCTACGGCGGCGGTCTGTTCCAGAAGCGCCCCTATGTTTTGAAGCAGCTTTTCTACGGTCTCAATTAAACGGGCGCTGCCGGTGTCAATTTGTTTTAAATCTCCGCTGCGGGCGGCCTTTTCCAGGACCTCTGCCTGTTTTGCCGCCGGCTGGGCGCAGATGCCGTAGGTGGAACCTTTCAGACCGTGAACTGTGATGATATAGTCCCCGATGGTTTCCACCGAAAGCGCCTTCTCCGTCAAACGGCGCAGTTTTTCCAGCAGGGCCGGAGTATGCGTATAATAGGAGCGCAGGACTTCCAGATAAGGCCCCTGATGGTAATACCGCTTCCCGGCCTCAATGTCCAGACCATCCACCGTAAAACCCTCCGGAAGGCCGCCTTCTTCCCTGTTTTCCTCCTCCGCCCATGGTATCTTTTTTTCCTCAGGGATACAGGTTTCCATAATTTCGTGCAGCATGACTATGTCTATGGGTTTACTGAGGTAATCGGTAAAGCCCTGTTCCAAAAACATTTCCCTCATCCCCGAAATAGCGTTGGCGGTGAGGGCGATAATCGGAATCTGCTTACGCGGGTTTGGGGATTTTTCCTGGCGATCTTTCTCCCATACGCGGATGAGCCGGGTACACTCAATGCCGTCCATATCCGGCATCATGTGATCCATAAAGACAATATCGTATTCCCGCTGCTTGACCATTTCTACGGCCTCGGCCCCGCTCAGGCAGGTATCTATTTTCGCCTTGTAGGGTGATAAAAGGCCCTCCGCCACTTTCAGGTTCGTGGCGATGTCATCCACCACCAAAACCCATGCGCCGGGAACGATAAACTGCGTCCCGGCAAAACTGGCAGCGCTTTCATAATAGCCCCTGCGATCCGGCTTGCCGTTGAGGATATCGGCGATGGACAGGGACTGCGCCGGCAGAGACATAAAACGCACGCCGGGTATATATGTTTCCGTGCCCCACTCAACCATCAGCGCCAGGGACGGTTTTTTCTCCAGCTTTTCCATCACCGGATTAATCTTATCGTACAGGCCATAGCCGGAAAACACAAAGTACCAGTCTTCACGTTCCAGGGCTTCTTCAAAAGCGTCCAGGCTGGTTACCAAAGTATGGGGGATACGTAAATTTTCAAGAGACCAGCACACCGATTTAGCGTACACTTCCCGCCGTGTAAAGACGAGCACCTTTTTTTCTTCAGGCTTGTCCACCGAGGCGAAGGGCATATCGGACCTCACTTCCTGGGGAAGGATCACGGTAAAGGCACTGCCCAGGCCGTAATCGCTCTCCATGGTGATATCCCCACCCATGGCGATACAGAGCCGTTTGGTAATCGCCAGCCCCAGGCCCGTGCCTTCGATGCCCCGGTTTTTCGTCATATCTACCTGGACAAATTCATCGAAAAGTTTTGCCTGATCTTCCGGTTTGATTCCCAGGCCTGAATCGGCCACGGTTATTTTTAAGAAAACTCTGCCATGGCTGTTGTCTGTGGATACTTTATTATCTACCCGCCCAAATGGGCGCCCTGCGGGGGTAATGGTAATGCTGATAAATCCCTTTTCGGTGTATTTGACGGCGTTGCCCAGCAGGTTGAGCAGTATCTGCCGCAGCCGCACTTCGTCCCCGAAAAGATCGTTGGGAAGCCGGGAGTCGATGTTGGTGTAAAACCGGACGGGCTTTTCGAGAAGCCTCATGCGGATAATGCTCACCGTATCGTTCACCAGAGAGGAAAGCTGGTAATTGCTGGGGATTATTTCCAGCCGTCCCGCCTCTATTTTGGAAAAGTCCAAAAGGTCGTTGATAATCGAAAGGAGGTTTGCCCCGGCCTGTTTGATATCCTGGGCGTAGGAGCGGGATTCTTCGGGCAGTTCCCCCCGGAGAATCAGTTCCGACATTCCCACAATGGCATTCATGGGGGTGCGGATCTCGTGGGACATTCGGGCAAGAAACGATGACTTTGAACGGCTGTCCTCGTCGGCCTTCATTTTCGCGGCGCTTAAACGCAGCAAGATAAAAGACAAGACAAGGGCGAAAATAAATCCCAAAAGGGCAAGCAAAAGAGCAGCGGTGTATATGTCCCGGTAATAGGAACGGGAGGGGGTAACAATGCCCACATACCAGTCGTTAAAAATTTTCTGAAAAAAGACGATGGCCGCTTCCCCCGAGGTGTCGGTGATCCTCTTGGCGATAATATCCTCTCCCCATCTGAGGATCTGGGATATGTCTGCGTAGTCCCCGCCCAGTGTCTGAACCTGCAGACCCAGTTTGTTTTCATCCTCATGGGACATGATCACCATGTTCTGGCTGACGATCATGCCATAGCCTCCCTCGGCAAGGCTTAAGGAGCGCACATAGTTGTTGAGCCATTTCATATTGATGTCGATGGAAAGAATGCCGTGGATCTCCTCGTCCACTCCTATGATGTTCCGCACCACGCTTACAATGACGTCACCTGAACTCCAGTCCACGTAGGGGGCGGTGTAGCCCAGGCTGCCGCCGCTGGTTTGCACCGCCGTTTTGTACCAGGGCCTGGTCTGGGGTACAAAATCTTCACCGGGGTACGCATCGATACCATCGATCAATTCCCCCCGGATAAAGCCGTAGATGCCGTAAAAACCCAACAGACCGCCCTCGCTTTGCCGCATCCACGCAGTGGTCCGCCGCAGGTATTGAAGCAGATCATCCTGTGCCGCCTCGCCCTCGAGCATCTCAAGGATCACAAAAAGGGAGCTGCTCATGGTAACATCCGCCTCGGCAAAGACCGCCCGGATGTTCGCCTCCGCGGTAAAGAGGGCGTTTTCCGCGTTTACCCGCAGACGGTTTTGCAAAATATTCCGAACGAAAAAATACCCTGCCAGCACCATCAAAACAAAGGCGGTAAATACCAGCAAAACTTGAAAATAGTTTTTCTTCAGTACATCAAATCTGGTTAATTTCATTTCAGTGTCCTACGCAGGTATCCACCATATCATACATAGGCGAATATTTCTACTCTATCTTGAACCGCGAAACCTCCCGCACCAGGGTTTCGATGTTCTCCTTGTTGCGGCCGCTCAGGTTGTTCACTTCATTCACCGCGACGTTGATCTGATCCGCCCCGGAGGCCATCTCGTTTATGCCGCCGGTGATCTCCTGAGTCGCCGATTCAAGGTTCTTCCCTTCCGTGATTACCTGACGGCTCCCCTCCAGCATTTCCCCGGAACCGTTCTTCACCATCTGCGTCACTTCGTTAAGCTGGCCGATGGATTCAAGGATCTGCTGGCTCCCCTGCCCCTGCTCCTCCATGGCGCTGCGGATGTTCTGCTCCTGTTCGGCGACGATCTTTACACTGCTGTCTATGGCCTCAAACTTGTTCAACACCGAATCGGTGGAGTGGGTGATCTTGTCGATGGAAGTTTTTATCTTCTTGAGTACCGTGCTGATGGTCTTTGATTGGGTAGAGCTGCTTTCCGCCAATTTGCGGATCTCATCGGCCACTACCGCAAAACCCTTGCCCGCTTCCCCGGCATGGGCCGCTTCAATGGCAGCGTTCATGCTCAATAGGTTTGTCTGACTGGCGATGTTTTCCATTACCCCGTTGATTTCCAAAAGACCTTCGGATTCCCGGGCAATTTCCTGGATGTCGGAGGACACTTCCTGCAAGCCCGAACGGCCCACCTCGGCGGCTTCGGAAAGCTCGTGTACATTCGCGCCATTCTTCACCAGGGTCGCCGTAACGGACTGGATGTTGGCCAGCATTTCTTCAATCGCCGACGAGGAGCGGGACACGCTGCCGGTCTGCTTCTCCACATGGCCGTTGAGCTTGTCAATGTTGACGGTCATCTGTTCCATGGTGGCGTTGGTTTCGGTAACACTGGCGCTCTGGTTCAGGACTCGGCCCTTGATGCTCTGGATGTTGGCGGTGATCTGGTTAATCGCCGCGGCGGTTTCGGTCATGTTGGCGGAAAGATCGTTGCCGATGTCAAAAAGGACCGCGGCCTGTTTTTTGATTGAGGCCACCAAATCCCGTATCTTGCCCAGGGTGGCGTTGAAGTAACGGGCAAGGTCGCCGACCTCGTCTTTCGAGTTCAGATCAACAGTTTTGGTCAGGTCCCCTTCGCCCTCGGAAATATCTTTGAGGGTAAGGGCCACATTGACAATTGGCTTGGTGATGTTGTTCACCACAAAGTAAATCACCACGGCGACCACGATGGCTGATATAGCCCCCAGGAGTATCGCGAACCGGGTCATGGCGGTCACCTGCTCCATGATAAGGCTTTCCATCGTACCGAGCATTATGCCCCAGTGCACACCGGTCTCGGCAATGGTAAAGGGCATAATCACCAGTTCAAGGTTGGTTCCAAGAATATCCGAATACACGCGAAAACGCGCCAGTTTCCCCGTCTGTACCGCCTGGTCCGCCTCGGCGGTGTAGGGGCTATAGAGTGCCGCTTCCGCATCTTTCAGGGTCTTGCCAATCCGTTCCGGTACCAGAGATGCCAGGATCGTGTTGTTATCCGAATAAACCGACATGGTGGAGATGTCCTCGTTTGCCTTGATCGTCGCCTCTATCACGGGCTGGAGGTACTTTATATCAACGCGGCAGCCCAGACGGGCGACCACTTCCCCGGTACGGTGGTTTGTTACCGGCACGGTTATACGGAGCAGATAGGTCTGGTTGCCGTCTATCGTCCAGGGTTCCGGATCGTAAATAGCCTCAGCCGCCGGATTGGGCCCGTTTAACCGGGTCATTTGACCGGGTATATCGTCATAGGTCTTTTGTTCTATCTGGCCCGACGCCATGGAAAACCACGAGGCATACTCGCCGTTGGGGCCCGCGCCGGGTTGACCGATGGACTGGGCATCCATGCCGTCGATGCTGTTCGGCTTCCACACGGTATACATGCCGACTATGCGATCTTCTGCCTTGGTTATTGATTCCATGAGGTCATCGTACCTGGTACGGCGGCGGTCAACTTCGGTATCCTCATAGTCCCCCATAATATCGGCGAGGGAACGCAGTATCTGGAAATACTGCACGTAGCGGGCCTGTACCTGGGACGCCTGATCCGCGGCAAGCCGTTGCTGGCTCTGCCTCGCCGTGGCAAGCTGCATGGCCGAAGCCCGGCTCACCAGAATAAACGCCAGGGCGGCGACTACCGCCACCAGTATACCGATGACAATAAGACTCATCCGGAATTTGATCTTCATTCTTTACTCCTTACCCTCTATAACGCTATGTATCTCGGCAAGGATGTCACAATACTGCCACCTTTGCAGATTGCCCGATATTAAGAGTTGCTAAAAAGAGATTTTTTAAGAAAAAAGCAAAAAAATGCGATTTTCTTAGTTGCTTGGCACGAAAATTGCTAGGCAGGGGGGGGGGGTAGCAAGAACCATGCCAAGCCAGTCTGTTTTCCAAACTTTTCAAAAGATTCTTGCATGATTTATATAATATACCACAAACCGCCCGGTTTGTCAATATTAATATTACGGACCTCTGCGGCGGAGCAAAGCCCGGAATACGGCACAGAGTTACTTCTTCGCGGCAAGCCAGGTTTTCAGCTTGGAGAGAACCTCGTCAAAATCCAGCGGCTTGCCCACATGATCGTTCATGCCCACAGTCAGGCAGCGTTCGATATCTTCGCGGAAGACATTCGCCGTCATTGCAATGATGGGGATTTCCTTCGCCCTTTGAAAATCGAGGGCGCGAATCCGCCGGGTTGCTTCGTAACCATCCATTTCCGGCATCTGCAGATCCATAAAAATAATGTCATAGCTATCCGCTTTCTTCGTGAACATCTCAACGGCCTCAACGCCATTTTTTGCACATTCGATGTGAAGGCCCGTGGGTTCCAAAAGGGCCTGCACAATTTCGCGGTTAATATCCACGTCCTCCGCCAGCAGAATGCGGCAACCGTCCAGGCGGGTTATTTTTTCATCCCTTGCGGACACTTCCTGCGGGCGGCCTCTGCCAAGGCATTTGTTTATACAATCCACCACGGCGGAGGGGAACAGGGGCTTGAACAGGAATGTGTTAAGGCCGTCCTGCTTTGCCTTTTCCTCTATCTCGCTCCATTCCGTCGTGGAGATCAGGATCACCAGGGATGAATCCTGCTGCGCTTTCTTTACCCGGCGCAGGAGATCCGCGTTTGCTTGCAAAGTCTGCCAGTCAATAAAGCACAGATGATAGGGCCCGTTTTTTTCGAGAAGGGCGGCGGCATCCTCCCCGCCTGAGCCCTCGCAGGAGAAACCGTAGCGCCGGACTATTTCCAAAAGATAGTCCCGTTCTTCCCGCCCGTTGTCAACGACCAGGGCGCGGATGTCCGCCGCTTTCCTGTCTGCGGCAACTTCGCCGTCTGCGGCGGAAAAATCGCCGATATCCAATTTCTCCGGGCTTTCTTCCGCACCGCGCCTGGCCAAAATCGTGAAGGCGAAAGTTGCGCCCTTGCCAAGTTCCGACTCGATCCAGATTTTGCCGCCCATCATCTCCACAATGCGCCTGGATATGGCAAGGCCCAGACCCGTGCCGCCAAACTTGCGGGCGGTGCTGTTTTCGGCCTGTTCAAACGAGGTAAACAGGCGGGACTGCTGTTCCGGGCTTATACCAATCCCGGTGTCGATAACCTCAATTTTGATGGTACACAGGCCCATTTCCTCTTTGACAAAATACGCGTTAAGGCGAATGACCCCCTGCTCCGGCGTAAACTTTACGGCATTGCCAAGAAGATTCGTAATAACCTGGGCCAGCCGCTGGTCATCGCCCACCAGCGTTGCGGGGATTTTATCGTCCAGGCGCACGGTGAAAGTCTGATGTTTTTCCTCTATGCGGAAATTCACCACGCTCGCCACTTTTTGCAGCAGCTTTTCAAAGTTGAATTCAAAGGACGAAAGCTCAAATTTATTCGCTTCTATTTTTGACATATCCAGGATGTCGTTGATGACACCTAACAGGTGAGTGGAGGCATCCGCAATTTTCCCGAAGGCGTAATCTTTTCTGTCCGGGTCGGGGGAGGACCCGCCTATGGATGTCATACCGATGATGGCATTCAGGGGAGTACGTATCTCGTGGCTCATGTTGGAAAGAAAATCACTTTTAGATTTTGAAGCCGC
>BNUV01000010.1 GCA_025997615.1 Spirochaetia bacterium | reverse complement strand
CCCCCCCCCCCCCCCCCCCCCCCCCCCCCCCCCTGACTCCGGCCATAGGGAAAATCCCTGATTTACGCGGCTTTTTTTTACAACCTATACTAAAAACATTATTTCCAGGCAAAGGAGTGATGTATGAAATTGAAGGTCCTCCGGACAGGATTGGTTTTTTCAGCATTGGCGGTGCTTCTGTTTTTTGGTTCCTGCGGGGACAAAAATGCGGCGGCCGCCCGCAGCGGGGATCCGGATTATCCCATTACGATTTCGGTATTTTCCCTGGCGGCCATGCAGCAGCCTCCGGCGGATAACAAGGTTTATAAATGGATAGCGGACAATCTTCATGTTACCTTTAGCTGGGATATTCTGGTGGGCGAAAAGGATCAGAAAATCGGCGTCATGATCGCCGGCGGGGATTACCCGGATTTGCTCAACGTGGACAGCGATAAATTTTTAGAAGCCGGGGCGCTCCTTCCCCTGGATGACTTAATTGAAAAACACGCCCCCCGGCTCAAGGCCCACTATGCCGAAGCCTGGGAAAAAATGAAGGCCGATGACGGTCATGTGTATGTGCTCCCGGTTTGGGGCGTTATGAAAGGAAAAGATTACAGTCCCTGGTACGGCGATTCCGCGTTCTGGGTGCAGAAAGAAGTGCTGAAGGAATTCGGCTATCCAAAAATTACTACGGTAGAAGACTATTTCGATCTGCTGGCAAAGTATAAAGAAAAGTATCCTACGATTAACGGTATGCCCACCATCGCCTACACCATCCTGACCTACGACTGGCGATCCTTCTGCCTTATCAACCCGCCGAATTTCCTGGCGGGTTTCCCCAACGATGGTAACGGCACGGTGGATCCTGTTACCCATGAATACAAGGTGTTCCTTTACCAGGATATTTCAAAGCGGTGGTATCGGGCTTTAAATGCAATGAACGCCCGGGGGCTGGTTGACCGGTCCTGTTTTGTGGATAACTATGATCAGTACCTTTCAAAAATTTCCTCCGGCCGGGTATTGGGTTTCCACGATCAGGCGTGGCAGTTTCAGCCTGCGGAATATTCTTTGGCTAACCAGAATCTGTATAACCGCACCTATGTCCCGCTGCCAATTGTGTTTGACGAATCCATCAAGCCCCGTTACCGGAACCGTAAGCTTCCCAACATAGGGCAGGGGACGGGCATCAGTATCAAGGCGAAGGATCCGGTGCGGATCATCCGCTTCCTGGATGCACAGATGTCGGAGGAGGCCCAACGGGTTATCGGGTACTGGGGGATAGAAGGGGAGGACTGGCAGTATGATGCCGATGGTCATCCCTACCGCACGCAGGAACAGCGGGATCAACAGGCGGACGAAGTTTGGAAACTGCATAACCGGGCGGATTTGTGGTTTAACCAGAATCCAAAAATTGAAGGTTCCTTCAGTGACGGGTGGCCCACCAATATTGCCGATGTGTATACCGAAAAAGAAGCAACACTGCGGGTGGAAGACAAGGAACTTTGGGAAGCCTACGGCGTGGAGAACAATGCTGAAATGATGGATAAGGATCCGCCCCCAAACCCCGTGTGGTTCCCCACCTGGCAGATCAATACCCTGGACAGCTCCGACGAGCAGCTTGCGTGGAAGCGGGCCGAAGAAATATATCGCAAATACCTGCCCCGGATCATCCTGGGCCGTACGAACCAGTTTGAGAATCTCTGGCAGGAGTATGTGGATGAACTGGGCAAGATTGGGCTGGCGAAATACGAGGCGTTTTTTCAGGCGGCCGTTGATAACCGTATAAAAAAATGGAGCCCTAAAAGTTAAGTATGTATAAGGAAAAAACTTTTTTTCAAAAATTAAGTATCGATCGGCAGCTTTTGTATATGAGTCTGCCGCTGATCCTCTATGTAATTCTTTTTTCCTATGTCCCCGTGTGGGGATGGACCATGGCGTTTCAAAATTTCAAACCCGCCCGGACTTTTTCCCAGCAGGAATGGGCGGGGTTGCGGTGGTTTAAATTCCTGTTTACCGATCCGGGCTTCATGCGGGTACTGCGTAATACCGTGGCCATGAGTTTTATCAACATGGCCCTGGGTTACATTACCGCAATCGTGTTCGCCCTGATGCTGAACGAACTTAAAATCGGCCTCTTTAAACGGGCCGTACAGACCATTTCCTACCTGCCCCACTTCCTTTCATGGATCATCGTGACGGGCCTGGTGGCGGCCATGCTTTCCGTGGAGAACGGCGCCATAAACGATCTGTTAATGTTCCTGGGCTTTATCAAAGAACCGGTACTGTGGTTAAGCGAGCCAAAATATTTCTGGGGCATCATCGGCATTACTTATGTATGGAAGGAAGTTGGCTGGAATACCATCATCTACCTTGCAGCCATGGCGGGGATTGATCCGGCCATGTACGAGGCGGCTGAAATTGACGGCTGTAACCGCTACCAAAAAATGTGGTACATCACCCTGCCGGGGATCAAGCCCACCGTTGTTATCATGATGATCATGAGTATAGGCCATATCCTGGACGCAGGTTTTGAAATGCAGTACCTCCTGAAAAACGGCCTGATCCAGGATGTGGCGGAAACCATCGACATTTACGTTATCAAATACGGCCTGGAAAGTTTCAACTATTCCCTGGCCACCGCCGCGGGGATGTTCAAGAATGTGGTGAACATCAGCCTTATCTTTGTTGCCAACGCGCTTGCCAAACGGATGGGTGAGGAGCGGCTGATATGAGAACAACCGTGAGATCAAAATATGCCATGGCAAAGCTGGAACCCTATATTTTTAACACCGTGCTTGTTGTGCTCCTGCTTGGTATCACCGCCCTAACCCTCTACCCGTTTTGGAACACCATTGCGGTGTCCTTTAACAATGCTGCGGATACCACCAGGGGGGGCATTACCCTGTGGCCGCGGAAATTTACCATGCAGAATTACCGGGCGGTTTTTTCTTCCGGGACAATCTATCACGCCTTTTTAGTTTCCGTTGCCCGCACGGTGATTCAAACCATTACCGGGGTGTTTTTTACCTCCATGATTGCCTTTACCCTGAGCCGCAGGAGCTTTGTGTTAAGCAAACCATTCACGGTAATTTTAATCGTTTCCATGTACCTCAACGCGGGTCTCATACCCGGTTATTTTTTAATGAAGCAGCTTCATCTTATCAATACGTTTCGGGTATACATTATTCCGGGGATGATAAACGCCTTTAACTTTGTGGTAATCAGAACCTATATGCGGAGCCTGCCGGAAAGTATTATTGAATCCGCCAAGCTTGACGGCTGCGGGGACTTTATCATATTCATCAGGATCATTCTGCCTCTCTGCCTCCCGGTCTTGGCCACCATCGCCCTGTTTATTGCGGTTGGTTCCTGGAACTCCTGGTTCGACACCATGATTTACGCATCAGGCCGGGTGAACCTCCATACGCTTCAGTACAAGCTGATGGAATTCCTCCAGTCGAGCCAGAGCCAGTCGAAAAGTGCGGCGGCAATCGGCGCCATGGGGATGGCCCAAAACCTGGCGTCCAGCATGGTGACCCCGGTGAGTATCCGTGCGGCTATAACCGTGGTTGCCGCCCTGCCCATCCTGGTTATCTACCCCTTCCTGCAGCGGTACTTTATTACCGGCCTTAATGTGGGCGGGGTTAAAGAATAGAAGGAGAAATAAAATGAAAAGATTACACATGGCCTTCGCGTTGCTGTTTTTTATTACAGGGATTGCTGTGTATGCCCAATCCGCCAGTGTTACCGTGGTTGATTCAAATTTTGAAAACGGAAACCTGGACGGATGGGCTCCCCGGGGTGACCGGGAAGAAAAACTGGAGATTGTTAAGGATATTAAGCATGGGGGCACGTCGTCCCTTCATGTCTTTAACCGGTCAAAAACATGGCATGGCCCTATCCATAAACTTACGGACAATGCGGTGGCGGATGATATTTACAGCGTCAGCCTCTGGATTTATTATAAGGACGGCCCTGCAACCGGCGCATTCACCTTTAGTATTGAACGATCATTCAAGGATGCAAGTAAGGCCCATGCGTATCAGAATGTTACCTCCTTTCAGGCAAAGAAGGGTGAGTGGACGGAATTTAAAACCGAGTACACCGTCGGCGCGGATCCCACCCAGGCTGGTATCTGGGTGTATTTTGAACTGCCCTACAAAGAGGACAACCTGGTACAACCCAATGATAAGATCGATTTCTGGGTGGACGACATCAGGATTGTAAAACTTGATCCCGCCCTGCGGCCCAAGGCGGAGCAGAATATTCCCAACCTGTCGGAAAAATGGCAAAACTATTTTGATATCGGGGCCGCCGTTTCCGCTGATGAGGTAAATTTTTCTTCCCAGCAGGCCCAGCTTCTGATGAAACATTTTACCGTGCTGGTTGCGGGGAACGATATGAAGATGGAAACCGTGCAGCCAAGGGAAGGCAGTTTTGATTGGGCCCCCGCGGAACGGATCATTGACTTTGGTGAAATGACCGGTATGCGTCTGCGCTGGCATCCCCTGGTGTGGCATAGTCAGAACCCGGCGTGGCTTTTTCAGGACAAGGCAAATCCCGCCCGGGCCGTATCAAAGGATGTGCTTAACCAGCGGCTCAAGACGTATATCCAAACCATCATGCGCCGCTACCGTAACCGCATCGAATCCTATGACGTGGTGAACGAGGTTCTTTCGGATACGGCGGGCCTCCGCACCGGTAGTGAAGGTAACAAGTGGCTTGATATTCTGGGGCCGGAATATATCGACAATGCCTTCCGCTGGGCCCGGGAAGCGGATCCTAAGGCACAACTGGTTATCAATGAGTACGGCCTTGAAGGGGACGCCCGCAAACGGCAGGAAATGTACAATCTGGTTAAGGGTTTGAAGGATCGTAAAGTTCCGGTGGATGCGGTGGGCCTCCAGATGCACATTGATATAAAAACGCCAACGGTGCAGCAGATTCGGGAGACCATCGAACTCTTTGCCGGGCTGGGGGTAAAGGTTATTATCACCGAAATGGATATGTCCATTTATACTTCTCCATCGGAAGCAAAAAAGGAGGCAACCGCAGCGATACTGTTGGAACAGGCGCAGCGGTATAAGGATATTTTTGCGCTGCTTCAGGAAGAATCCCGGAAGGGCAATCTGGGGGATATGGTGGTTATCTGGGGAACATCGGACAACACCAGTTGGAAAAACAACTTCCCGGTTCCGGGCCGCACCGACGCGCCGCTGCTCTTTGACCCGCGGCTCCAGTCGAAACCTGCGTTCTGGGGTCTGGTTGATCCGGGTAAAGTCAGAGGATTAAGGTAGATAATTTTGAAACGCTTTATAACGAAATTTTTTTCGGCGGTATTGGTTATAGGGGTGATCATTGTTATGAGCTCCCTTGGTTCCTGTGATTTTTCTTTCGGCGGGAAGGACGAGGAGCCTCCTGCAGAACCGGTAAGTTGGGAGGCATTAACACCCCTTCATTCCCGGTATACGGCTCAGTTTCTGATTGGGAATATCGTGTCCCCGCCGGATATTGGGGGAGTGCGGTTTAATCTTTTGAAAAAACATTTCAATATCGCTACTGCGGAAAATCACATGAAGCCCGATGCCATGCAGCCTTCAAAAGGTTATTTTAACTATCCCGATGCTATGGTAAATGCGGTACTAGCCGCCGGAATGCAGATGCACGGGCATACCCTGGTGTGGCACAGTCAGACGCCGGCGTGGATGAATACCGGGGTGAGTAAGGAAGCGGCGATTGCCAATATGACAGACCACATCACTAAGGTGATGACCCATTTTAAGGGCAAAGTGATCTCCTGGGATGTGGTAAACGAGGCGATGCGGGATAATTCCTCAAGCTCCGATAACTGGCGGGAGTCCCTGCGCAAAGATGAAAGCCCGAACGCAAATGATAACAGCCGGTGGAATCAGATTATCGGGGACGAGTACATCGAAATTGCTTTTAAGGCGGCCCGGGATGCCGACCCGGATGCAAAACTGTATTACAACGATTATAACCTTAACATGAGCAATTCCAACAAGGCCTACGCCGTTTACAACATGGTTAAGGATATCAATCAGCGCTACCCTGCCTATGGCGGCAGAAAATTGATTGACGGTATCGGTATGCAGTCTCACCATCACCTGAATACGGATCCTGCCACGGTAGAGGCATCCATACTGCTTTTTGAATCACTGGGTGTTGAAATCGCTATTTCCGAACTTGATATACAGACAGTTTTTTACGGCAGTCCCTATTCGTCTTTTACCGAAGATGCGGCCAAAGCACAGGCGGAAAAATATGCGGCGCTGTTTAAGATTTTTAAGAACCATGCTGCCATTAAACGGGTAACCTTTTGGGGCCTTGACGACGGCACAAGCTGGAGGTCGTCCTCGTATCCTGTTCTGTTTGATAAGCAGTACATGGCAAAACCGGCTTTTTACGCGGCGGAGAATCCGGGGAAGTTTTAGTATAGGTAAATTTACCTATTTCTGATTACGCAGAGCATTGATAAGATCCTAATTACTAAGTTTGGAGGTTTTTATGAAACGTTACCGGGGTCTTATTTTTATTTTGATGATTCTTATTGCAGGGACCGCCGCTCTGTATGCCCAGGTGCAGGGTGATAATGATGTTGTTATGCCGGACCCGCAGTTCCAGGATCACGGCGGGGTCACGCCCTGGTTCTGGATTGGCGCTAAGGCCATATTCAGCGGCGGGTATAACTTTGAAACCGGCGCGGGGGGCTTCCGTGACTATGGCGGTTCCAACAATACCTATGCGTCCTTCAATTTTGCGTTTGTGGACAGCCGCTACGGGACTCCCAAATTTTATGAAGTCCCCCGGAACCTGGATCCCGATGCGTGGACCGGGCATTTTAAGTTTATGAATTTTACTACCAGAATTAACAGTTGGAGCCAGAATGAGGATGCAGTGGAGAATAACCGCCCCGCGTGGCTTGCCGAAATTACCGGGAAAGGTTTTCATGTCGGTTTTTTTACCCAGGCCGGCACACTTCTCGGTTCTTTGGATGACATCACTAAAACTGATACAAACAATAACCCTGCCGCTTCGATTGTGGGAGGTAATAAGGTCCTGCCCATTGGGGATGATGATTTGGGTAAATCCTATTATGAAATCAGAAACAGCAAGTCTCTGACAAAATATTCAATCGGCAATAATGGCGCTCTCTGGTATCTCGGGTATGAAAAACCGGAATTGTTTAACGCCTACCTTACCATATTGTCCGAAGGGAATGTCAATTCCAATACTACTGATACTGATAAGGATGGTTCGCCGAATAACGATGGTATTGCAGGGGTGATTGACTTTAATGTAAGCCCCTTTGGATCAATCACCGATGATGAACATAAATTCACCTTCGATTTATCGGGAAACGTTATAACCGGCTTCCGGTGGGAATTACCCACAAAAGAAAATTTAGGTTTCGGCCTTAAAGCCCAGCCGGGGATCTGGCTGTATGATAATTTTGTGCTTTCCCCGGTGATTGCCTTCGATGGAAAGCTCAACACCGATAATGACTTTACCTGGAAAATCGGCGGCGGGCTGACATTCCAATTCAGCGGTATGCGCTGGGTAGAAGACAACTGGGGTGAGCTCAGTCAGTTAGGGCAGAACGGCAGGGATTATAAGTATGAAAACAGTAAGATTCTGAAATATGCCTATGCTCAGGCTTATGCAGCCTATTCCGAGGATGAGGATCTTGATCTGGTCATTAAGGCTGAAGAGCCCGACGGTGATGCGGGTTTTCATGAAAAGCTTGGTGCGGCGCTGGAATTTCGTCTGTATAATCTGACAAAAAAAATCACCACCAACACCCGTGATTGGGCGGCGCAGGCCCGGATTTCCTATAGCTTTGATGTAAAAAGTTATGAGATTATCCCATCCCTGCGCGCCTACCTTGACAGCGATGCTGTGCTGAAATTACGGGCAGGGACGGAAGCAAATATTATTCCTTACACCTGCTTCGAAATTGCCTATACATCGGCAAACCTGAATAAGGGCGTGGACGGCGCATGGAAACCCATGAGTCATTATGACAGCGTGTTTGACGCAGGCCGGCTTGAGTTAATCGTTACCCTGCAATCGGACAACATTAAACCCCGGGCGCCGAAACGGTGGGCTGAGTGGGGCTACGCAAATTCCTTGACGGATATGTAAGCAGGGGTCTGCTGGCCCCCGGCTTCTTGATATAGCCCTAATTCTTTGTAATATAAGGAATTATGAAATTGGAGATAGGGGGATTCGAACCCCCGGCCTATAGATTGCGAACCTATCGCTCTACCAACTGAGCTATATCCCCATGTGCCGCCGCAAAGCTTCTTAATCCATTTAATACCGGAACGGGGCTTTTTGTCAAGGGCTGGTTGTTATATACTGTCCACGGGGGATTCCTTGTCAATATACGATATTTTCCGTTACGGTCATGGTATCTTTTTTGTCACGCTCCAGGCCGCCCTTATGGCGGGGGTTTTTCTTGAATGGCTCAAGGACCGCCGGGCCTGCCGACTGGCTTCCGATGTCCTCGGACAGACAATGCCCAAGGTTTCGGTGGTTATCCCGGTCCATAACGAGGCCGCCAGAATTGAGGGGCTGCTCCAAAGTCTGGCCCTGCAGGATTACGGTTCGGTGGAATTTATTTTTATTGATGATCGTTCCACCGACAGCAGCCCGGATCTGCTCCAGGCCTTTGCGGAAAAGCGGCCGGAGACCCGCATCATCCGGCTGGAGGAAAACCCCGGGCCGAACCATAAGCAATACGCCCTGGGCCGGGGCATAAGCGCCTCCTCCGGAAGCCTTCTTCTTTTTACCGATGCCGACTGCGAGGTTCCCCCGTCCTGGGTTTCGTCCATGGCCCTGCGTATGGCCGACGAAAAAGTGGGGGCCCTTATCGCCCCGGTGTTCAAGAAAAGGGCCGGCCCCGGTTTCTTCCATTTGTATCAGTGTTACGATCATATCGTGCGGTATATTTATTTGGCCGGGGCCGTGGGGCTGGGCGCAGGGGGCGGCGGTTTTGGAAACAACCTGATGCTCCGCCGGGAAAGCCTGGAAAAAATCGGCGGCTATGACGCGGTTCCCCCGTCGCCCACCGAGGATGCCGCCCTTGTTTCGGAACTCCGCGCCCGCAAAGTCTGCAAGATCCGGGCCGCTGCGGGGGCCGATGTTTTTGTAAAAACCGGTGCGGAAAATTCCTGGAAAGACTTTATCAGCCAAACCCTTCGCTGGAACAACGGCGGCGTTTTCAGTCCCGATGTCGGCACCCGGATCAACTTCAACCTGTTGATGCTGGTAATTTCTACGGGGATCCTCGCCATCCCCCTCCTGCCTTTTTTCCCCGGCCTCTGGCCCATGCCGCTGGGGGTTTTTATCGTCATGCTGATGAATACCGCCGCGGCGCTGGGCCCTTTCCGTTCAGGACTTCCCCGGGCGGGGGCGGCCTATATCATCCAGTTGCTTTTTACCCCGGTGTATTTTACCTTTCTTACCATTTTAGGTTACTGCCGGGTAAAAGTTAAATGGAAAGGCTCAGCGGTTTCCGGTATATCCCATCGCGCCCGGTAACGGGTTTACAGAACCTTCAACATCCAGCCCTTATCATCATTTAAGGTGCCGTATTGTATGCCCTTGATGGTGTCCCGCAGTTCCGCCGTCAGGTCCCCGGTTTTCCCATCGTTGAAGATCACTTTTTTCTCGCCGCAGGTCAGGGAGCCCAGGGGCGTGGCCCCCACGGCGGTACCGCTGACAAAACATTCTTTTGTTTCGCTCAGGGCTTCATCAATAGAGATCTTCCGTTCCGACACTTTGATATTACGATCACGGGCAAGCTCGATGATGCTGGAACGGGTGATCCCCGGCAGTATGGTGTCCCCCAATTCCGGCGTGGCCAGTTCCCCGGATTTTAAATAGAAGAAAATGTTACAGGACGAACCTTCTTCCACATATTTATGATGTTCGGCATCGAGGAAGACACATTCCATGTAGCCCTTTTCCACGGCTTCGTGTTTGGCCAGCGCCGCTATCGTATAGTTGGAGGCCGCCTTGATCCAGCCGGTGCCCCGGGGCGTCGCCCGGATCCGGTCCGTCACCACCGCATCGGAACTGCCGCCGGAAAAATAGGCGCTCACCGGCGTGTTTATCACCATGAACCAGGGGTTATGGGAAATGTTTACGCCTATGCCGCCCTCGGCATAACTAAAGGGCCGTATGTAAATTGAGTCGGCGCTCTGGAAAGAATCTTTTTCCCATTCTTTTTTATACTCGGGCTGGAACCCCAGGGCCGCGTTTTTTTTCACCGTTTCCACGCAGGCCGCCAAAAAAATATCCTCCGGCAGTTCCGGCATAAAAAGCCCCCTCATGGACCTTCTGAACCGGGCCGCGTTTTGGTCGGGCCTGAAAATCGCCAGGCCGCCGTTTTTCTGGGGCAATGCCTTGAGGCCCTCGAAACAGGAGAGGCCGTACTGGGTGGTATAGTTTACCAGCGGCATATCGCCGTAAAAATTGCGGGAAGCCGACAGCGCCTCCTGTTCCTTCGCCCCCAAAGCCGCCTCTTCCGCGGGAGTCTTGTGTGGTTTTTCAAGGTACTCCCCGGACCATCCTTTTTCGCCGTATTGCGCCCGGTACACCACCGGATATGAATTTAATGAAAATGCCATATAACCCTCTGGGGGTATAATAACAGTTTGAGGTATCTTCTGCAAGGTTTCTTTTTCTGTTATACTGATGATATGCCCAGCGTGAGGGGAATTGTCAGAAAAATAAAACGAACCGCCGGGGGCTTTTTCAGTAAAGCTCTCACCCCGGTCCGCCGGGCGCTGCAGGCGCTTCTGGAACGTATTCCGCCCAGGGTCCGTCTGCCGCTTCTTTTGGGCCTCTGCCTTTGTCTGGTACTTATTTTGGGGCTTCTGGTAAACACCTTGGCGCACGATGTCCGCCGGGGCCGTCCCGGGGCGGCGGATCTGTCCGGCCTTTTCCAGCATCTGGACATCCCCCCCGAGGAGTATTTCCTCCCCGGCGAGCCGGATTTTCTCCCCGGGATCCTCTACGAGCGGGAAAAACGTGAGACCTGGACCGCCGCCGATGCCCGTCCCTACTGGACGGACCCGCTGGAATACGGCGCCGGGCCGTGGTTAAAAACCGTGCAATCGACGGTGGATGAACTTTTGGAGCGTGTCCCTTGATGAACCGTTTTTTATTGGCTTTTTTAACCGCCACTTTTCTGGTTGCATCCTGTAAATCCGCCCCCAAAACCGAACCGCCTCCCCCCAAACCCGAAGAAGAATACAATGATTATGATTTTTCCAATTATGATGATAGTTATTATGATGATGATTACGCTGAAACCGATGATTATTATGATGATGGCGGGGAAGCTGATCCGGATGTAGTCCTTCCGGAATTGTCCCTGACCGATGATACCCCCGCTGAACTTCCCGAACCTGCGGCTCCGCTTGACCCGGCCCCTCCATCCCCGCCTCCGGTTGAACCGCCGCCTCCGCCACCGCCTCCCCCCGTGGTTACCGAGGCTCCACCCCCGGTTGAACCGCCGCCACCGGCTCCTCCTCCTCCGGCGCCTTCACCCCCGCCTCCTGTGGCGGCAGCCCCGGCGGCTCCCCCTCCGGTTGGACCGCCTCCCGCGCCTTCCCGGCCGCTGCGCCCCGCGGAACCTATTGCCCCTCCACGGATAGTCCGGGACCCCCCGGCCGCACCGGTTAGCCCTCCGCCGTCTGCCCCTGTATCGCCCGTTCCCGCTGCTCCTCCTCCGGCCGTGGCCTCTGCTCCGCCGCCGGTGGAAAAAAGCGGCGACGATGTGGTGTTTTCCCGGATCGCCCGTTTGACCGTGGGCCAGCTTCTGGAAATTCCCTTCCGGGGATCGGGTTGGGTTTTCCTGGGCGAACAGGGTAACCGCCGGGGTTTGGCCTACGATTCCCGCCGCATCGATCCCGAGGGCCAGAGCTTTGTCTTCCGTGCTGAGGCCCCCGGTACCTATGTCCTGAAGTTCTACCGGCAGGACTACATCCGGGATTATCTGTTGAATGATTATGTCCAGGTGATTGTGGAGGACGCCCCCCAGGTTTCAGGCCGTTCCGGGCTTTCCTCCAACAGGGGCCGGGTAGTGGCGGGCCCCCGGTGGCCCAGCGCCCTGGACGAAGCGGCGGCTCAAGACCGGGACAGCCGGAACATTACGCCATTAGACGGCGCTGTACCGCCGCCGCCGGTGGTCTCCTCCGCTCAAGCGCCATCTCCTCCTCCCGCCGTTACCCCCACGTCGCCCGTGGCGCCGCCTCCGGTAGTGCCACCCGTGCCTGTCCCCACGGAACCGCCCCCGGGAAGCTCCCCGGATGTTTTTATCAACCAGGCCCGGGAAGCTTACAACGCGGGAAAATTTGCCGACACCATCGCTGTTTTGGACCAGTTCCGGCAGCAATTCCCCGCGGGTTCCGACGAAGCCTGGTGGCTCTACGGCCAGTCGCTGGAAGCCAACGGCCCCCAGAAAGACATCCGCAGCGCATTGGACTACTACCGCCGCATCATTCGGGATTATCCCCAGAGCAAATGGTACGCCGAAGCCCGGCGGCGGATATCTTATCTGGAGCGGTACTACTTCAACATCCAGTAAGTTTTAGGGCAATATTGCGGAAAAGCCCTTTTTCGGATAACTTTAGTTATGGTCACTATCGCCTTTACCGGCGGCGGTACCGGGGGGCATATTTTCCCCGGCCTCGCTCTTTTGCCGCAGCTTCGCAATCAGTTTTCCTCCCCCAGCATCTTCTGGATAGGCTCCAAAAAGGGGATGGACCGTTCCATTGTGGAGGCGGCGGGGCTGGAATTTTTTGGTATTCCCTCGGGCAAGTTGCGGCGCAGTTTTTCCCTCCGGAATTTTTTTGATTTTTTCAGGGTGGCCGCGGGTTTTTTTGCCGCCCGGTCCATCCTCAAGCGGAAAAAGCCGGTCTTGCTTTTTTCCAAAGGCGGTTTTGTCAGTGTGCCCCCCTGCGCCGCTGCGGCTTCTTTGGGCATTCCGGTTTTTACCCACGAATCGGATTACAGCCCCGGTTTGGCCACCCGGATAAACGCTATTTTTGCGGAAAAAATTTTTGTGCCCTACGAGGCTACCGGTAAATTTTTCAAAGAAAAAATCCGGGATAAAGTTATCGCCGCGGGGAATCCCATCCGTGCCGAATTCCGGGATGCCGATCCCCAAAGGGGCCGGGCTTTTCTGGGGCTTGGCCCCGGCGACCGGATCCTGCTGGTCCTGGGGGGGAGCCTGGGGGCGCGGGAAGTGAACGCCCTTATACAGGAGACACTCCCTGAACTGACAAAAGATTATGTGGTGATCCACCAGACCGGGGATCAATCCGGCGGCTCTGCAGACGGGGAAGGCAAAAATGGGGAGCGCTATCAGGTTTATCCTTTTATAAAAGAAGAATTGCCCCACATTTTAGCGGCGGCGGAGCTGGTGATTTGCCGCTGCGGGGCGGGTACCCTTTGGGAATGTGCCTCCCTCCGCAAACCCCTGATCATGATTCCCTTGCGGGGTTCCGGCACCCGGGGGGATCAGGTGGAAAACGCCCGCATTTTTGAAGAAGCCGGCGCGGGTATCGGCCTTCACGGGGCGGGCTCCGCTGCGGATCAGCTTGCCGAAATAGTTTCCGTTCTGGCCGGGGATGAAAAAAAACGGGAAGCCATGAGCACTGCCGCCGGCAATCTTGTTTTCATCGATGCTTCAATTAGAATTGTAAATGAGCTTAAAAAATATATCGAGGAAAAAATATGAACGGTATCGCTAATGTCGCTGTCATTGATTTTATTTTCGGGGCTGTCATCCTTCTGCTGACGATTCGCTGCTTCCTCCATGGTTTTGTCGATGAAGCATTCTCCATGGCATCAATAGTGTTGGGGCTCCTGGCTGCGGTTTTCCTGAATAAAAACGGCGCGATTTTTATCCGCACAAAAATTCTTGCCGATGTACAGATACTGCCGGAAATTATGGCCTTCATCGCTATTTTTCTGATTGTTTTTCTGGTGATAAAAATAGTGAGAGCAATTTTGAAGGATATTATCAAACGGGTAAATTTGGGTGGGGTGGATCGTATTCTGGGCTTATTCTTCGGTCTTCTCGAAGGTTTTGTAGTGGTTTCGCTGATCCTCTTTGTGTTGACCATTCAGCCCCTTTTTGATCCGCTGCCGGTGCTGCGGGGCAGTCTCTTTGCGGAATTGCTGCTGCCCCTTATCAGCGACTCGGGGGAGCTGATCCGCAGCCTTTCCGCGGGGGCGGCCGATGTTTGAAAATATTCTGGGCCAGGCCGTTACGGCGCAGTTGTCCCGGGATCTGACTTCTTCCGTATTGGCCCCTTCCATGCTTTTTTCGGGGCCCCCCGCATCGGGCAAGGGAGCCGCCGCCCTGGAACTGGCCCGGATCCTCTCCTGCGAGGATATGAAGGACCTGCCGGTCCACGCGCCCTGGAACTGTTCCTGCGCCTCCTGTTCGCGGCACCGGCTTCTTATCCACCCGGACCTTCTGATTCTGGGCCCCCGTCCCTTTTCCCCGGAGATCGCCGCCGCCGCCGCCGCTTTTTTGCGGGAGCCGGAAAGTACGCCCACGGTTCTTCTCTTTCTCCGCTCGGTGCGAAAACTGCTGGCCCGTTTTTCGCCGGTCCTTTGGGAAGATGACTCTAAGCTCGGTAAGCTTTCCCCCCTTATCACCGGTCTGGATGAATTGCTGGACGAAATTGATAAGGCACAGGAAAATAGTGCCGATCTGCAAAAAATTTGCGATGATATTTTGAAAAATGCCTTTAAGCTGGAGGCCGAAGGAATTGCGAATGCTATCCCCATAGCGCAAATTCGCCGGGCCGCTTACTGGAGCCATCTCGCCCCGGCGGGAAAACGAAAATTGCTGCTCATCGAAAATGCCGACTGTATGCTGGATGCCGCCCGGAACTCACTCTTAAAAATTCTCGAGGAACCGCCCGATACGGTGAGCATTGTTCTTACCAGCGCCCGCCCCGAAGCTCTGCTCCCCACGATAAGGTCCCGGCTGCGGCCCTACCGTTTTACCAAACGTGATAAAGAATCCGAGGCCGCCGTTTTACGCCGGGTATTCCGGGCCGCTGCTCCCGGGGACGTCTCTATCACCGCGTATCTGGAATCTTTTCTCCCCGTCACCGGTGATGCCCTGGCGGGTCTGGCGGCGTTTTTTGCCGCATCCCTGGCCGCTAGCGCTGTAGTGGCCCGGCGTAAAAAAGGCCTCCCCGCCATACCGCCGGAACTGATACAGTTGGGCAAATACACCGCCCCCCTGGCCGGGGCTGCGGGTTTTGAAAAGCAGACAAGAATTTCCGAAATAATTTCCACCGTGGTAAAAGGCGCGGATGGTTTTTCTATCCGTTCGCTTTTTACGCAATTTTTGCGCCGCCTTTTAACCTTAGTTTCCGAAAGTCTCCGCAGCGCCGAATCTCCCCTTTCTGTTTCTCCGCTGTATCACGATCTCTGGCGGCGGCAGACAGAGGAAGCGCAAAGGGCCGTGGAAACATTAAACCAGAATCCGGCGCTGGCCCTGGAACGGATGGCCATAGAAATTTGCCGCGGTCTTTCGGAGGCGGCGGTATGAGGCAGTTTATCCGGCGGGCCCTGCAAAAACTTTCCAAACTTACGGCGGAACAAACCCGGAATCTTCTCGTGTCGGCGGATGCCGAAATCGACCGGCTGGAAGCGGTTTTGGATTCCCTGTCCGATGGTATTCTGGTGTGCAGCGTCCGCAACGAGCTGATCCTGGCAAATAAAAATGCCGGGCGTTTTTTCCCCGCGATCCACAACGGCGAGGGAAATGAGCTGGTGTGGAATTTTATCCACGATGAAAAGCTGGCGGATTTTATCCGAAAAACCCTTGTCAGCGGGGACAAGGCGGAGGAAAAAGAATTCGACGTGGAAATTCTGGGCCTGCAGCGGCTCCTTTCGGTCAGCATACTCCCCCTGGTGCGGGATCATAAAGTTTCAGGATCCCTCATTTATCTGGAAGATATCACCGAAAAAAGGGCAAAAGAGGCACGGCTCAGGCGGATGGAAAATCTCGCGAGCCTTACTACCCTGGCCGCCGGAGTGGCCCATGAAATAAAAAACCCCCTGGGGTCCATTTCAATTCATGTGCAGCTTATTCAAAAAGTGATGGACGCCAACAAAAAATTGTACTACAGCGTTCACCCCACGGATAAAGGTTCCGGGTTGGGGCCGGACCTTTATTTTAACCAGTTTGATCGCCACCTCGGGGTGGTGAACGAGGAAATTGACCGGCTCAACCACATTGTGGTGGACTTTCTTTTCGCGGTCAGGCCCATGAATGTGGACCTCCGGCTGGGAAACATCAATCCCCTCATCACCGAAATGATCGAGTTTGTCAGATTTGAAATGGAGGATGCCCGGATCGGCTGTGAACTGGATCTGGGGGAAAAAATCCCTGATATAGAATTTGACGAACGCTTTATGAAACAGACCCTGCTTAACCTTATTAACAATGCAAAGGCCGCCATGCCCGGAGGCGGTATTCTGAAAATTACCACCGAAGCCCGGGAGGCGGAAGTCGTCATCAGCGTGAGCGATACCGGCATAGGAATTCCCGATGCCAATCTATCAAAAATTTTCGAGCCGTATTTTACCACTAAAGATAACGGTTCCGGGTTGGGTCTTACGCTGGTGTATAAAATAATCCGGGAGCACCGGGGCGAAATCACCGTAAAATCCCATGAAGGGGAGGGGACCTGTTTTACTATCACCCTGCCTGTGCCCCAAAAAGACCGCCGTCTTATCAGTTACGATCCATTAAATAAGGAAGTGGAAGAATATGAAGTTTAAACTTCTCGTAGCCGATGATGAAAAAAATATCCGGGAAGGACTGGCGACAGCGCTGGAGCTGGACGGTCATGAGGTGGTGACCGCCGCCGACGGTAACGAAGGCTGGAAGCGTTTCCAGAAAGGCGACATCGATCTGGTGATCACCGATTTAAGAATGCCCGGTTTAAGCGGCGAAGAATTTCTTAAACGTATAAGCGCCGAAACGCCGGGGGTGCCCGTTATCGTGCTTACCGGTCACGGCACCGTAGAAACCGCGGTGGAGGCCATGCGGAACGGCGCCTACGATTTTCTCACCAAACCGTTGAATCTGGACCGGCTTTCCCTCCTCGTCAAAAGGGCCCTGCGGAACCGCGAACTGGAGCTCCGGCAGCGGCGGATGGAAGAAGAACTGAACCACGAAAAACAGTTTGAAACCATCATCGGCCGATCCCCTGTGATGTACCGCGTGTTCGACACCGTGAGCCGCGCCGCCCCCACCAAAGCGTCCATCCTTATCACCGGCGAATCCGGCGTGGGAAAAGAGCTGGTCGCCGATGCTATTCACAAATTATCGCCCCGCAAAGAAAAGCCCCTGGTAAAAGTCCATTGCGCCGCCCTGGCCGCCAGCCTTCTGGAAAGCGAACTTTTCGGCCACGAAAAAGGCAGTTTCACCGGCGCCGTTTCCCGCCAGCGGGGCCGTTTCGAGTTGGCCCACGAGGGAACGCTTTTTCTGGATGAAATCGGCGAAATCGAACAGAACATACAGATTAAGCTCCTGCGGGTTTTGCAGGAAAAAAAGTTTGAGCGGGTCGGCGGCGAGGAGACCATAGAAACCGATGTGCGGCTGGTAGCGGCCACTAACAAAGATCTAAAGGCCGAAATCGAAAAAGGCTCGTTCCGGGAGGACCTCTACTACCGCCTCAATGTGGTGAACATCCATGTGCCGCCCTTAAGGGAACGGAAGGAGGATCTGCCCCTGCTCATCACCGCCTTTTTAAAAGAATTTGCCGCGGAAAACGCAAAACCCGTGGAAGGCATAGACGACAAGGCCCGGTCCAGCCTCTACGCCTACGATTGGCCCGGCAATATCCGTGAACTGCGGAACTGCATGGAAAGCGCCGTGGTCATGGCCAAGGGTACCGTTATCACCGCAGGGGATCTGCCGCCAGGGATCCGGGCGAAAAGCGACGAAGGCTGGATCAGGATTCCCCTGGGCTCTACCCTGGAAGACGCGGAAAATATCATCATCCGGGACACCATCTCCGCCCAGGGGGGCAACAAAAGCAAGGCCGCGGAGGTTCTCGCCATCAGCCGTAAAACCCTCCATCGCAAACTTGCCGAAGACCAAGCCGAAGATAGCAGCGATGATGATTAGCAGTGACCGCTAGTAGCGGACATCCACCGGCTGCCCTTTTTCCGCCGACTCCATGATCGCCAGAATCGCCAGAGACACCGATGCCGCATCCTCCAGGCTCACGATAAATTCTTCGTCCATAGCAAGCTTATCAACAAAACTGCGTATGCTTTCGTAGGCAAAACCTTTCACCCTTCCGTGAACGGTGTTTCGCACCAGCACATCGGGTACCGTTACCGTTGTATCGGTGTATTTCTGAATCAGGTTATGGTGGGACGCATCAATGGAGATCATCCCCTTATCCCCCAGCACCGTGCATTTTATATCGTTGATGTTCGGATTGGCGTTGGGGTCTATCCAGCTATTTTCCATTTGGGCGATGCAGCCGTTTTCAAATTCCAGGGTCGAAAGGTATGTATCGGTAGTGTTCACCCCCAGCTTCGCCAACACTCCCCGTGAAGACACCGCATACACCCGCCGGACCCTGCTGCCGAAAAGCCACGAAAGTGTGTCCAGACTGTGGCTTCCCAAAAACCATAAAATTGATGATGCCGCAGACCACTTCAGCATATCGGTGGCCACCCATTTAATATCGTTAAGCCGGAAATAACCGTTTCTGAGCTTTCCCAGCTCCCCCGCCTGAATCGCTTCTTTTGCCGATGCGAAGGGCGGGCTCCAGCGGTTGTGAAGATCCACCATCACCCGCACCTTGTTTTTTTCCGCCGCCTCCACGATCCGTTTTACGTCGTCCCTGGTGGTGGCCAAAGGCTTTTCGATCAGCAGATGTTTCCCCGCATTGGCGCAAAGCACCGCCGCCTCTGCATGGAGATGATCCGGCGTAACGATGGAAACCGCCTCGCAGCCGCTTTCCGCCAGCATATCTTCCACCCGGCTGTACACCGCAGGGATGCCGAATTCCCCCGCCAATGCCTCTGCCCGTTTTTTGTCGAGATCGCAAATCCCCACGGTTTCCGCCAATGGGTGTTCCCGGAAAATCCCCGCGTGGGTTCTGCCCCAAACCCCGGCTCCCACAATCGCCAGTTTAATCTTTTTCACAGTGATTTCCTCCATTTATCTATCCGGTCATACGCGGCGTTAATCCGCGCCGATTTTTCCGTAGCCTTTTTCATATTTCCCTCGTGTCCCGCATGACGATCCGGATGGTGCAGTTTCAGCAGCCTTTTGTAGGCGTTTTTACATTCCTCCGCCGAAGCCCCCGGTTCCAGCCCCAGCTCCGCAAAATCCCGCCGCAATTCTTCGGGAACCGTCCGCCCGCCTCGGCCCCTGTTTGCGGTATTCCGCGCGGAATTTTCCGCCCTGTTCTCCGCTCCGCTCCCGGCGCTGGCCTTTGTCTTTGCTCCGCCCCCGGTCAAAAAATCATCCAACTCCTCAAAAGCCGCATCCAGATCCGGATCCCGCGGGATATCCCGTGCGGAATTCCGCCTCCCTCCACCCCGCTCGTAAGGGCCGGCTTCATCATCGGCAAAATAGCTTTTTATAACATCGCCTACCCGGTCAAAAATTCCCATAAAGTATATATACACCACTTTTCCTCATTAGTCATAGGCTGTCCTTGAATAAACACCCCCAACGATATAAAATAACATCAAGGTCACTTAATGAAAAAAAAATCATCACTTGTTATTTTGATCCCCCTGATAGTGGTGGTTTTGGCCGTCGGTTGCATTGTTTTTTACCGGTACTATACCCGCCCCCGGCCAGTGTGGATGGTGGATCCCGGCCTGGTAGAAAAATGGAAACAAATTCTGGCTGAAAGTCCCTCTCCCCTGGTCGATGCCAAGGGAGAACAGGCCAAAATACTGCCCCTGCAAAGCGGTACGAAAATTTCTCCCTACTATTATGGTTGGCAGATCAGCACCCGGTATTTTCCCGGTGAAAAGGCGGAAGGCGATGTTTCGGTGAACGTATACCGGAATCTGTCCTCCGAACGCCGCAGCGGGAACGCCATGGCATTGGCCCTGGACCCCTGGATGATCTTTCGTAAGTACATGACCTCCCCCCTGAGCTGGGAAGACCTGACCAAGCCCCTGCCGCCTTCCAAAGGCCAGATCCTTTTTGCCGGACAGGGCAGTGCCGCCGCTTGGGCCTGGACCTCCCAGCTTTTGCAGGAAAGCCCCGGTGTCTTTTCCGGCGACCCGGAACTCTGGGAAAAAACCTCCGAACAGGTCCTGGGGGGCCGCCTTTCTGATCAAGACAGCTCCCTTTTTCAGAGCGGCGCCCGCACCTATAGCTGGAATGAACTCTGGCCAATCCTTCTGGATGATAAAGACGCCTGGGTTTACGCCCCTTTAAGCCTTATCCGCTCTATTCCCAACCACGAAAGCAACATTTTAGAGGCCGATATTTTCCCCAGCCGCCCCGCTTGGCCCGAATTCGGCCTCCAGGCGGATATTCTCTGGGCTTCCCCCCTGGGAAACCTTGAAAATCAGGCAGAACTGGAGGAATCCAGCCGCTGGCTCTACGATGTCCGGACCCAAACCCTCATCGCCAACACCCTGGGCTTCCTTTCCGCCCACCCCGAATCCCCCCCCTACAACCCCGTCAGCTCCGATATCCGCATCGCCTGGCTCCGAAGCGCCTACGTATGGGAAGACCCCAAACCATAAATTCCTCCATTTTTTTGTAAAGTATGCCGATAATCGTATGGGTTTTTTGTATCTTCTTTTTGGGTATTGAAGTCTGAATTGATACCTGGTCAAAAAAAGATTATACTGTACATAATTGTATGTAATGGTAGGGTTTCTTGGCAGAGAGGGGGAATATATGAAAATATCGGCTTTTAAGTATATCGGTCTGGTTTTGGCGGCACTTGCCGTTTTAACTACCTGCGAAAGTCCCTTTTCTGCCGGCCTCGGTCCCCGGGTTGACATAACCGCCCCCCAGGTGGAAATAGTATCCCCCGCGCCGGGGTCTTTCATAAAAAACACCGTGCTTTTTCGGGTACGGGCCACCGACGATATCGCCGTAACAAGGGTAGGAATTGCCTATGAAGTCCGGAAAGGTGTAACCGCCACCCAGTGGTTTCCCCTTTCTCCCTCCGTCACAGAGGAGAATATCTGGGAAATCTCCATGGACACCACCAATTTTCCCGACACCGGGGCCGGTCAGGACCCCTTCCAGATACGCCTCCGGGCCAGCGACAACGGCAGTCACACCACAGATAGCGAGGATCTGCCCTATTATATACATAACAAATCATTAAACGTTAGTATTTCCAGCGTCAGGCCCAATATAAGCCGTTACCAGGACTATACCCCCGGCGTCACCCCCACCCCAAAACAGTACACCGGTCATGATTTTACTGCCATGGTGTCCGATACCCATGGTATTGCCCGAGATTACCCCAAGATAAAGTTCTGGAAAACTGGCGAGCCCGAACCGGCCTGGTCGGATCCGGATACCCCCGATTATAGCCCCCCCGGTCCCTGGAAGGATGTAACGCCGGGAAGTTCCACCATTGGAACCCAGAACCTTGAATTCCGCTATTTTATGTTTGCAAGAAATTCCTCGGGCGTCGTCATTCCCCCGGGAGAAGCTCTTCCCACCGGCATCTATCAATACCGGATATGGGTAAAAGACGTAGACGGCGGTGAATTGTATTTCCCATCCCTGAGTGATCAGCCCGCACTGGTCTCCCTGGATTCGGCGGGATCCACCACCACCGTTAGTATTGCCGAGCCAGATTCCACGAAACTTAATTATGTAAAGGAACAGGTAATAAAGGTTGATACCTGGGGTTCCAACGGCATCAAGGAAATGTGGATCTCCGTAAAGGATCCTGCCACCGGCCTGCCGCGTTATCTGGCATGGGATGATTATACCCCCGGGCAAAATATGGATTTATATGCCGCTTCCTATAAATTACCTGGTTTTTTTAATGACACAACCAAGCCCCTGGGGGATACGGGTTTTAGCTCGAAGTTAACGGTAAAAATAGGCGGCGCCGGGCTGCGGGAAATTAACGGTCCCAGCCATGCTTCGCCTGGCGTACTAACAGGCGGCCCAAACATCATCTTTAATGATGAAACTCAGTATTCCTTCTCGATTGAGGCGAAAAACAACGAAGATGTGCCGGACACGAAGAACCTGCAGCTCTATCTGGATGCTTTACCGCCGCGGGTAAGCAATATACAGGTTAAGTCCCTGAATATTTCCGAAACCCCCAGCCCCTGGGATTATGTCCCCTCTAGCGCGCCCGGCCTTCCGGATTCTACGCCGCGGGAAGCTTTGCAGACGGCTTATTCAACCCCACTGGCGTCAAGTCCAACCGATTATGTGAACGGCACGGTGAATGTTACTTTAACTATTCTTGATAATTCAGGGTCCCCCGACCGGAAATACATTATCCGGCCTGCTTCAAGTCCTATACCAACGACAAACTGGGGCAGTCCTTCCATTAACCTCGCCTCTGCCGCCGCGCAGACCGATTTGGCAGGCCTTTGGAGCAGCGCCACTACCTTTTCCAAAACGGCAAGCTCATTTCCCCTTATTTCCACGGGCCGCCCATCCGGCTCCTATTATCTCTACATCCTCGCCAAAGATGAGGCCGGCAATTACAGTATCAATACCGATTCACCTGCCTCCATCGGGTTTCCCTTCAATATAAATCAACGCACCGATTATCCGGTCTTTAGTTTCTCAAGCATCGATCGATCGGTAAGAACCGCCGCCGATCTGGTTGACACAACGGGCGGCGTAATAAAGCCCAGTGCGAACGTCATGACCAACGTCGAAATTCGGGTAAAGCTGGAGGACGATGACGGTGTTGAAAAAAATGATGTTCATTTTTATGTAAACAAGGATGGCGGCACGACCTGGTATCCGGTTTCATTAACCAATCTCCTCAGCTCGTATGGAACTTCCGCCGCCTCTATGAACTTTACGGTCCGGGAAAGCGATATTTCGACAGCCATGAGCATTCCCGCCCCTCTGCCTGATGGCGAATATTGCTTCAAGCTTAGCCTAAAAGATACCAATGGCCTGGAAACCCAATCGGGAAATATCTTTTTTGCCAAAAGCTCCCTGATCCCGGTCATCTCGGATGTGCAGATTAACGGCAATCCCCGGGGCGATTTTATCCCCAAATCCACCGGCGGCCCTGTTACCTTTGCCGGAAACATCAACGCTGCCAGCGGGATCCCCAATCTCTATTCCTTCAGGATCACCGTTACCGATGTAACTGGTCCTTTGGGCAGCCAGGAGTTTCTCAAGACCAAACCCTCCGTCGTCGATTGGGTTTCAGGTGCTGGGGAAAACGGCACATTCTCGGTGCCTGTCACCACTACTAATTTACTGCAAAACGACGGACGGCGGCGGATCGCCATAGAGGCGACTGATGCCTACGGCCGATCCTCCCAGTTCATGCCCTTTGAAGTAACCGTAGACGGGGGAAGACCGCGTATAGTTATCCCCACGCTTGCTAACTACCTGACCACCGGTTCATCAATCACCGGGACCGTAAAGGATTACCTTAAAGATGACTCCGTTTCCGGTACCTATGACGCCCCCAGCGGTGTGGGCCACATCCTCTACTGGATCGGGGCTCAGGGATCCACGCCAACTTATCCCTCCGGAGCCTATCCCGGCACCCTCAATCCTCCTCCCGCCTATACAACGGCGACTGCTGGTTCATACACCGGCGCAGGATGGCAGGATATTGCCAATTCCGAAAGCCTGAACGCTATTCTTACCGGCGCCATAGGCGAAGGCCGGAAGGTCATCTATGTACTGGCCTTTGACAAGGTGGGCAATATCGCGGTGCATACCGGTACACCCGGCGCTGCAGGGGCAGACTATTCAGATCCGGCTCCCACAGGTCCATACACCAGCTATGTCCAAAGGGATTTCATCATCGACAATGTAAGGCCCGAGATCACCGGGCTTAAACCCGTACCTCAAGGGACCAATCCCACTCCAACCGTCGTCGGCGGTATATATTATTTCAATAGTTTAACAACCCAGGCTCCCAAAATTGAAGGCATGATTAACGATGCCGGGGGCATTACAAAGATAGTGATTCAACGGCGGAAACAGAACCAAACCACCGGCGATTGGCCCACCTGGGGCACCGGCGCTTCTCCTGCTGATGCCATCTACACGAGCCCAAGCTTTGCAACAAACCCCAATGCCTTTAACCTTTCCACGGCTTCTTCTCCTGCTATAGATCTGCTCTCGGGCTATAATTTCTCCGACATGAGCGGCCCCACATATATCGCTGACGGAACCTACGAGTACCGGATAACCGCCACGGACATTACCACCTACTCCACAACGGCAGCTTTTACCATGGTCCTCGACCGGCAGGCGCCGGTTATTGCTACCATAAACCCCACGCCCGGCGGCTCGGTGAGCACCACCTCTCTGGCCATGCAGGGCACCGCCAGGGACCCCGGCGACATCAGCGCCATTAGCAAAATCTTTTACCTGATTGATGACAGCATCACAGCCACTGACACTGCAACCGGCGATGCCATGCCGGCAGGCTGGGACTCCATAACCCCGTCTCCCACCTGGTTTAAAAACGCCTCCGTACCCGGAACTCAGGGCAGTAAATATTTCCACGTCATAGCGGTAGACGCCGCCGGGAACCGGAGCGCCGTCCAGAATACTCACTTTATCTACGATACCCAAGTTCCAACCTTTGCGTGGGCAAGTACCGCCTCTCTGTCGCCGAACTATAATACAACCGACTGGACAAGCGGCGCTCCTGCTCCCGCAATAGTATATGCCGGAAACGGCGCATTCAGTTTCACCTTTACCGGGACTGATAATGTCGGTATGAACAATACCACCTACCCGGTAAGTATCAACCGGAAAGTTTCCGGCAGCCCGATAGTGACGCCGATAACTCCCACCGTAACTGGTTCTCCGGGTACGGTCGTTACCTACAAAGTGGACGAACCCGCCATTGGTTCCCTTCCCCAGGGCGACTATACCTACACCATCAACCTCTTTGACGCCGCGGGAAACAGGTCTGCAGACATTACGCTCCGGGTGATTAGGGATGCCACTCCTCCGGCCGTAACGATTACACAGCCTGCCGGCACCAATGTTGACAACCCCGGCCCCACCTTCAGCGGCACCGCTGTTGACACCTTCAGCGAAGTAACGCATCTCTGGTACATAGTCCAGGATCGAACCGCCGCCCCTGCATCTCCGACCGTCGCCTCTCCGGGCACCTGGCTGCCCATTACTGCGGGGACCAACTGGTTTAAGTCCTTAACCACCACTTCCGGTTCCGGAGGCACCTCCGAACCCCTCACGGTGCAGGGGCCGCGCCGCCTCTATGTGGTGGCCAGAGACGCTGCAAACAACTACAGTACCCCGGTGCCTAAGGATTTTGTCGTGGACTTTGGCCCGCCGTCTATCGCGTGGGTCGGTTCAACCGGCCTGGAAAAAACGCCCCTCTCTCCCTCGGGTGGCTTGGCTCCCTCAACGCTCCTGACGCCTACCCCTGTGGTGTACGTCAACAGATCGGTTACCACCGGTTTCGACTTTACACTGAGGATTTCCGATGGCTACAAGCTTGCCACAACAACCCCGGCTAACCGCTTCAAAATTACCCGCTCCTTAAACGGCGCTGCGCCGGTAAATTTGGCAAGCAGTAGTTATGCCGCCACTCCCAATGGAGCGACTGCAGACATCGACTATAACTATAAGGTAACCCAGACTTTTGGATCCGATGTAACTATCGATGGTGAATACACCTATGTCATCACCGTTGAAGATGAAAGCGGAAACACCGCCACAGCGAACCTCCGGGTGATGGTGGACCGCACGGTCCCGGATTTGGATATAACCCGCTTTACCCGGCTGGTGGATGCCCTGGGCTGGGACGGTACCTCACGGCCTAACAACGTCAACGGTATGGTGCAATTCGTCATCTCCGCAGATGATGATAACGGCATCGAGGATATCAAGTACTGGATCCGCCCCAGCAGCATGACCGCTCCCACAGGTTACGCTGATACTGCCCCCGGAGGGGTTATTATAAGCACGCGGCCCTATACGGTAAATTGGGATACTCTTTCCGGCCCTGCCGACAGAACAGAGCATAAGATCTATATTTTTGCCAGGGATAAAGCGGGGAACGAAGGTGGACTTATTCCTGTCACTCCTGTTGCTACCCCCTATTCAACTGTTTATGTGGATCAGAGCACGGATAATCCGGTGCTCTCCGATGTAACTCCCTCCGCCAGCTCCTTTGTGAAAAGCACCACCTTTACCGTTGCCGGAAAGATCACCGATGACGACGGCGTGGACACGACAGCCGGCCGGGTGCGGGTCCGTTACCGGAATGACCCCATTGACGCTGCCTCGTGGAGCGCTTGGACAAATGCCACTGTAACCGGCTCGGGCTTCCAGGTAACTTTCTCCGGCTCTGCGACCCTCGGTGCAGGCTTTACCGACGATGGCGCTAAAGCTATCGAGATTGAGGCCTATGATCAGCCCTCGGATAAGCTTACAGGCGATACTTCGGGCGCTAAGAGGGCAGCAAAGGAAATCGTGTTTAGACTGGACGCTACGGCGCCGCTTATAGCCGTTACTTCCCACCCCAGCTCTCCGGCTCCCAGCTTTAACAGCGCCCAAACCCTGACGGGGACCTTGAAAGAACTGAACATGAGCTCTTTCTCCTACAGCCTGAACGGCGGGACCGCTGCACCCTTGAGCTACACCCCCGCCCCGTCTGCGCCGGACTACACCTGGAGCCTGGACTTGACAAGCCTCTGGGGCAGTACCAATCAGGGACCCAACACCCTGACCTTCGAGGCCGAAGACCAGGTAGGCAACCGGAGGACCTACCAATGGATGTTCTATGTGGATACCAATGCCCCGGCTATTAACTTTATCAACATAGACCCGGTACGGATCACCAGAACCGTGGTTAACGCCGGAGGAACTCCTTATGACGACCTCCGTAAGCTCGTAACCACCCTCAGCGAGGCCGAACCGGTTCTGCGGGGAACCTTTACCGATGACTATTCTCCTTTAGGCTCGGGAGCTGGTCCCTCCTACCAGTGGGAATACCGGATCTACACCAAAAACCAGATGCCGGATCCGGCTATACCCGGTGCTACGGGAGGCTCGACACGTCCCTGGCAGTCGGTATCCTTTACTCCTGCTGCCGACAGCAAGACCATGGCCTGGAGCATCCCCATACCCAAGGATGATAATACCGACAAGTTCTACGACGGCCTTTACTTCGTGGATATCCGGATCAGTGACCGGGGCGGCAACGCGTACAACACGGCCGGCAACGGAGATCATCCGGCCCCAGGCAATGCCGACAAGCTGGGCATCAGGACGAGTTACGCCTTTATGGTGGACCGCAAAGAGCCGGAAATTAGTAACCTTCCATTGGATGCAGGTACCCCCGGTAACGCTGTATACGGTGTTACTTCATTAAACCCGGCTATTAGCATCACCGCAGACATTCGGGATGTAACCCTGAAACAATACAGTTGGCGGATAAATAACGGGTCGGAACATTGGACTACCCCCACAACCTTCCCGCCCTTCACCGAAACCACTGTTGTCGGTCAGTGGGGTTCGGGCCTTGGTAATTGGGGCGACCAGATAACCTACAGGCAGGCGGCCGGTGTAAGCATCGGTGTACCATTGAGCGATTATAACGCCCTGTCCAGCGGGACCCATACCCTCACCATTACCGCCCGGGACGAAGGCGGCAGAACCACTGAGCATGAATGGAAGTTTATCAAAGATATTGACGCGCCAACCCTCCGCTGGCTTAATGCGGATGCAACCCTAAATTACACCACCACGCCGGGGGGAACTCCCTTTACGGATACCGCCGCCAGGCTGCAGGGCATCGTGGAAGACAATGTCGGTGTTGGCAGCATTGAATGGATGCTCCAGAAATTCGACTATAATAATCCCGCCACATGGCAAACCAGCGGAGATGGTTCGCCCACTGACCCCGGCCTTTACAACACCTGGCGTCCCCTGACCACCGGAGGCGGATCCCCCACCAAGACCTTTGAGCTGTCCCTCACCGGAACAACCCGGGACCTTAACAATGGGATACTCCAGCTTCCCGAAGGCCGTTACCGTATCGCCCTAAGGACCGCCGACTCAGGTACCAATACGAGCATCAACAATAAGCCTGCAACGGGCCCGGGGGCCTTTAATATGGGCACTACCACTGTCACCACCGACGGCCTGGTCTTTACCATAGACACCACGCCTCCGGTACTCACTATCCTGGGCCGCGGTCAAAAGTACCAGAACTTTGCTTCTAACAACTACACCGAGACTGCGGATCCGTCCTATAGCCCCTCCTTCAGCAACCTGAAGGATAGCGCCGGTAACAACCTGGGCTACAAGCTCACCGGTACGGCCACAGACGGCAACGGTGTTTTGAACGTTAAAGTCAGTATCAGTGATGTTACCGGGGGCCCCTGGACCGCCACTCTGCAGCAGGTAAACTATACCGATCTTAAGTGGGATGCGACCGTTCCCTACCTGGGCACTTTGGTTGATGGCACGGTCTACACCGTCAACGTGGAAGCCACCGATAACGGCGGCCGCGTACGATCCTTTACCCGGGACTTTACCTACGACATCACCCCGCCCAGCATCGAGATAATCGATCCGCAGTTGGGCGACCCGTTGAACGGGGCAAAGGTTATCCGGGGAGCCTCGGCGGACAACAACTCCGTAAGTAACGTAGAATTCCAGATCGGCCTTGGGGCCGGAGGATCCAATGCCTGGCTGCCCACAGGCCTCGGGACCGGAACACCCGTAAGCACCGGGGATTATACCTGGGCCGGCGGGCTCTACAGTTGGACCGTTACGTTCGACAATATCAGCAACACGGGCCTCTATGCCAATCCCGCTAATGGGCAGGAAGTTGATGTAACCAGAAATGCCGCCGGTGATGTAACGGCAATTAACCTTTCCTCGGGTTCGCCCTCATCCAATATCTGGAAGGTACCCTTCAGGGTGCGGATTACCGATATCGCCGGTAATACCCGTATCAACGATTTTGCAGCTGTCGTTCCGGGCAATGCCGCCGGCACTGCGAACAGCCGCACCGACGGTAAGTTTAACTATCTGATCCTCGATCCCGACGGGGACACCCCCAGGGTGAATATCACCAACCCGATTCCCGCGGCCATCGTGGGCGGATCTATCCGGGTTGACGGTGTCGCCGAAGACGACGACTGGATCTATGCGGTGTTGGTGAGGACCTACAGGGACGTTAATGGTCCCGCCGGTATCGTGAATTATCCGGTTGACGCCGGGGATACTACCCGGTTGACCAACAGCGAAGGTTGGGCTTTGGCGACCCTGGCGAACAAGGGGAGGGTGGTCAACTGGAGCTACCATCTTAATTTGTTTGGGGAGCTTAACACCATGGGTTCCCAGACCGATGTGTGGATAGAGGTAATGCCTATAGACTCAAAGGCTTTTGAAACTTTTACGGATCCACTTTTGGTGACTTCTCTTGCCCCCAATTCCTACCAGTACCTCCGGGGGCCCAGCAGGACCATCTCTGTCAAGGTGGACAGCACTGTGCCTTCCTACGACAACATGAAAGTCAAGCGGACCAACGACGAGGTGAATTATGCCACGGGCATCCGGGCCGCAGGAACCTTTGACATCAAGACAGATATCTTCGATGACGGGGCTGTCAATCATATCCGGTGGAAGAGCGAGGGGATCACCCCGGGCTCCTCATTTGTGGATATGGTTATGGACGGCGCTTCCCACCCCCTTGGGCAGGCAAGTTACAAGGTTGCTATGCCGCCGGACCTTACAACAGCCGGTTCTTTCCAGATCGGGCGAAAGTACCTGATCGAAACGGTGGGGAGTACCAACTTTACCGCCATAGGGGCCCCCAGTAACACCGTGGGCATGACCTTTGTGGCCACCGGCGCCGGATCGGGGACTGGAAAAGCTTACGCGGCGGAAAGCGAAAACCCCGCGACTCCGACTGTACCGGGCAATCCTTTGGCGCAAAAGTTCAAGTACCATGTGGAAGTTACCATTGATTCAACGACGCGCTTCCCCATGACCGGCACTGCAATCAACCCGTCTTCAGGGATATTTATGCTGGAATTAGAGGCCGAGGACGACACCACCCCCAACCCCTACCGGGCGCAGACGACTTTCTCCATCCAGGTAGACAACTACTATCCCACCGCCGAATACCGTGCGCCGAAGAACGCCTCCACCGCCAAATACTGGGTAGAAGGCCGGGCCATAGACACGAATCCACCCGAATATTCGGGCCCCATCGAAGGGGTTGACCGGGTGTTGGTGTACTTCAGGCAGGGCGGCGTGTGGAAGACTCCTCCCATACCCTCGGGCAAACCCAATTCTGCGGGCACTTACGCCGGCCCCCAGACCCTTACCATGACGACGGCCAGTAACATTAAGGAAATGGCTCCCGGCTTCCCCAATTATGGCACTATTGTGGCGGCATATTACGACTATCCGCAGATCAACACCAGTACCGCCGGGCAGAACGGCGCCGCGGTAATAAACACCAACGAGATCAGCGTGGATAACGACAACGACGGTTACATCGAACGTTTCTCCGATGGCGCCGGGGGTTACAAGAACTGGGGCTTCGAATTTGATACCACCGGGTTCAGTGACGGACCGCTGGAAGTCCACTACATCGTCATTGACGATGCGGGGAACGCAACCCACTACAAGAACGACCTCTATGTACGGAACAACCCGCCGGTGATCAGCAAGATCACCCTCCGGACCGATTACAACTTCGACCACCAGGCCTCGTACCCCGGTATGGCCACCTACGATTTCCCCGCCGAGTACCGTTCATATTCACCGGCGAATCCGGTGGATTACATGACCACCGGATTTAAGGCCCGGAACTACCGTTTGAGCTTTGATATCGAAGTTCTTCCCGGAAAAGGCAACGGCGCCCTGACTGCCCGGGTACAACCGGTGAAAAAGGATGCTGTGGTGAATTCCACCGCCCTGGTTGACGGCACGATCTACACCATTATTACCGTGGGCGACACCGACTGGACCTTGCTGGGCGCGCGGGCCAACCTGCCTAACGAAACTTTTGTGGCCACAGGCCCCGCCACGGGCACCAGCGGCACGGCCCAGCGGTATGCGCCTTACCTTTCGCCGGGCAGCAGCCCGCCGGTAAAACAGATCGCGGTTACAAGTAATCCGGCCCGAATCGACTTTGGGGATCGCAGTGACTGGACTCCCGGAAATGACGGCGACACCGAATTTGGCCAGTCCGGTAATCGGATCCCCGATTCTACCGCCGACAACGGCAGCCTCTACATCGTCAAGGTTTATGACAGCACCGTTACCGGCGGGGGGGCAACCGAGGTGGACCAGCTCTCCGACGTGATCCTGGTGGGCCTTACCCTGAACAACATTGATACCACCGCTCCGGCGGCCGTGGTGAACACCTTCCACTGGAACGGCGCCGGTGATAACTCCCTCTACCTGAACAGCCGGAACAACGGCCACATTGAGCTGGAGGCGGATCTGCCCACATCGAAATTTAACGGATCAGGTATTATGGACAGGGATCCCAAAGTTTCCGGCCAGATAAGCATCAGGGGCACCCTTCGGGACAACAACCTTATCAACAACATCTGGTTTACCATGGACGGGCATCCCTTCGCCAATTCCGGCGCCCCCGATACCACCTTTACCGGCCACTACAAGGCCGCCGAATTCGACCCCGGCACCGGAGTGAACAGGCTTGTGCCCATAGACAAATGGAGCACCGATGACGGCTGGAAGATGACCCTTTCCAATGAGGTTATCAACGAAGACGGCCACAGCGTGGATTGGCGGCTCGATCTTGACACCAACAAGCGGCTCGTGGCGAATCTTGTCAAGGCGGATCAGGCCTTCCGGATCCGGGTGCGGGACACCTTTGTAAACAATTCTCCGGACCCGGGGACGGCACAGACCACTGCGGCGGCAAAGACGGCCTACTACCGTATGGACGTGGTGCCTTACATCTCCGGCATAGAAACTTCCGTTAGAACCGAGGGGGGCCTTAAGACCAACAACATCCGCTCCGCAGACGGCAAATACTCGGTGATTGCAGGGACCAACGCCGATTTCATCACGGTTAAGGGTTTCAACCTGAACCCCAAGGCCAACGGCGTTAGGCTGCAAAGCGCAGCCGAGCTTGGCGCCTATACTCCCGGAACCATCAGCGGCGGTACTACCCTTGCCTTTTCATCCGTGGCCGCAGATAAAAGATCCTTCAAGGTTACGAATAATTCCGCCAAGTCCGGCTACCTCACGGTTTTCTCCGGAGATGGGGCCACCACCATCGGGACCCTGAACAATATCAACAACAACGATTCCCTGGGGGCCTGGACTCTGCAGCTCAGCGGGTCGGGAAGCGCTTACCAGCTTATACCCGATACTTCCAACGGTTCCGACGAGGAGAATATGCCCAACCGTGAAGCCGACCGCTACACTACCAAAAACATCACCCTTAACGATGACCGGTATTTGCAGTTCTTTAAGGCTTTTTCAACAAGACGCACTGCAACTCCTGCCGATATCGGTAGTCCCACTTATCCCGATATGATAATGGCCGGCGACAACCCGGTGTTCGGCTATATCAATACTTCAGGCGGGCCTAACACCGCCGTTGGAACAGCTGCGGGTACCGGCGCCGGATCGTCCTATCCTCAATACGCCACTGCGCTGCGGCGTGGAGTAAATGGCGGAACAGGAGCGGAACTATACACCGAGTACCTTATCAAGACCAACGGCGTGTATGACGGAATGGGCATGGCCCGTGACGCATCGGGCCGTTATCTGCATGCATCATCCATTTACCGTGAAGGCGGCACATTCACCCTGGTTTACGACCGTTTTGCGGAGCTTTTTACCAACGGCGAAGGCTGGGGGTCAGGCTGGGCATCGGGAACCACGACGAACGCGCATCTTGCCCATGCTGCAAACAACAATGCTCTAACGCTTGAAACGATGAGCTATGGTGGTAGTCTGGGCCTGGGCAGGTATCAATACCCCAAAGTTATCGCAAATGGTGATTCAACCACAGCGGCGGGTGCAGCTTACTATATGTTCTACTTTGACCAGATCACCGGTGAATTGCTGTTCAGAAATTTCAAGATTGCCGCCGACAATGCATTGACTAACCGCATGGGGAATGCCGGTACTGGCGCCCAGAATGGCTACGCTGCCCAACCGCAGGATGCGACAAACAGTACAGGCGCCACAAATGCGCGAAATTACAATACCAGTTACACCAATCAACTGGAATACAACGGAGCTTGGAGTACTGCTGGTGGGGCCACTGCTGATAACAATGCTAATGCTGTTGGTGGGCGCCATAGGGCGGCGGCGGGCGCTTCCCAGTACTTTGACTTCGGCATTGCCACAGGCAATCGTGTGGTCTTTATCTACTACGATGATGCCAACGGCAAGCTTAAGCTGGGTTATTCCAACGCTGCCGTTGATGGCAGCGCCCCGGCGACCGCGCCTGCCTGGACTAACTCCACTATTGACTTCCCCAATTACATCGGTACGTATGTATCTATGGTGGTGGATGGGAACAGTCTGCATATTGCCGCCCAGGATGCCGGTAACAGTGTCCTAACCTACATCTATGTGCCGAATTATGCGGGTAACACGTATGAAAGGGTTACGGTGGACCAGTACGGGTCGCTTGGCAACTGGACCCAGATCAAACTCAAGCCCGGCACCAGCGGGGCAACGGCGGTTCCATACATTTCGTACCTTAACCTTACCGAAGTGGGCAGCCGGGACGCCCTCAAGCTGGCCTATCCCAAGGCGCCCATAGCCAATGCCGCCGCGGTCAAGGCCGGTGTTGATGGTAGTGATTACACTACCGGAGCTTGGGAATACATGACCGTGCCGGCGCTTACCCCGCCCCAGGGCGGCAAGCCGGAATTCCAGAAGGTTAATCTTGGCTTCCGCACTTCCGATACACAGCCCGTGCTTGGTTACCTGGGTCAAACCGCCATTGAGTTTGCCTACCCGGTTAACGAGTAGCCCTAAGGAGACGCTGAGCGAAACGCGAAAGCCCCGGAGGATTTTCCTCCGGGGCTTTTTTTGTACGGCAATTCTAAATTTGTCGATATAATGAAGTTTTGTCAGTTCGCCCCTTGTATACCGTGCTTTTTTTAGGCTAAACTTGAGGAGAATAGCTGATTCGATGGGGTCAATAGGGTGAAAAGGGTTTTTTTACTGGTTTTTTTTGCGATTTTAGGTATTTTTTCGCTGCCGGCACAGGAAATTGTCACGGCCGAACGGTATCTGGAGACGGTTTCCGGGCGTTATGGCGGGATCAGGGACTATGAGGCCCGGATTGTGATTCACTCGGGCTCGAGCGAAATGATAGGCCAGGTGAGTCATTTGTCTCCGGGGTTTCTCCGGATTGATTTTACCAGGCCGGCGGAACAGGTGATTGTTTTTAATGGGGAGCAGCTTACGGTGTATTTGCCCGAGTACCGGGCGGTGCTGAATCAAACGGTTCAATCCACCGGGCGGCCCCAGGCTTCCCTGGCAACGGCCCAGGGGCTCATGCTTATGCGGCGGAACTATATCGCGGCTTTTGTCACCGGGCCGGATGCGGAGCCGCTGGAGGCGGGTTCCGATGAACAGGTGGTGCGGCTGCGGCTGACCCGGCGTTCTGTGTCCGAGGGCTTCCGGGAGATCATCCTTTCGGTGAGCCCCGGGACCATGCTGATCCGCCGTATCGAAGGCCGGACAATCACGGATGCGGTGATACGCTTTGACTTTACCAACATCAGAACGAACCAGGGGATTCCGGAGCAACGTTTCATTTATGATTCTCCGGCATCGGCCAATGTGTATAACAATTTTCTTTTTAGGGATGAATGAGATGATCTTTATGACAGAGAGTCGGGAGGTGTTCCGTGGAATCCCTGGGTAACAAATTAAAAGAGGCCCGGGAAAGCAAGGGCTACACCTGCGACTATATCAGCCGTGAAACCAATATCGCCTTACGTTATCTGGAAGCCCTGGAAAAAGAAGATTTTTCTGTTTTTCCCGGCGAGCCGTATCTTTTGGGTTTTTTGAAAAACTACAGTGAATATCTGGGGCTTAATCCGGCAGAGCTCCTTTCTTTGTATCGGGCTTTGAAAATTCAGGAACAGCCGGTGCCGGTGGAACAGCTCCTCCATTCGCCCTCTCCTTTGCCGAAAATTCTTTTGGGTGTGTTTATTACCCTTTTGGTTCTTGGCGGTGCGGCGGGGGGCTACTTAATTTTCAGGCGTCTTCACCTGCCCGGCGCCAACGTCGCTCCAACGGTTCGTGAAGCGGTGGAGTATGTCATGAACGCCTCCACTCTGGAACGGCGTTTTTACCGGGGGGATTCCATTCTGATTCCCTCGGGAAACGATCAGTTCAAACTGGAGCTTACCGGATTGGGCGAAGTGGTGATCCTCGCCACCCCCGAGGGGGAGAAGCGGCTGGATCTGAGCCAGGAACTGCGGGTGGATCTTAACCGGGACGGCGCGGGGGAACTACGGATTGTCGTGGCGGATTTTGTCAAACATGATGCTGCGGCGGGAGCCCTGATCCGTTTTGAGCTGGAAAATTTTTCTTCCCCGGCGGGAGAAATCGAAATAGAAGTTGAACGGGCGGGAAATACCGCCACGGAAAATGCCGCGGCCAATATAATGCCGGCCAACACGGGGCTTTCCAATGCGGTGACGATTTTTCCTTCCTCCGGCAGCGCTTATCCTTTTACCTTACAGGCAGCCTTTCAGGGTTACTGTATGTTCCGCTACGAAATTCTTTCTGAACCGGGCCGCCGGGGCCGGGAAGAGAAGTATTTCCAGCGTTCCGAGGAACTTAGTATCTCCCAGGCTCAAAACGGCATCAGGCTCTGGGCCTCCAATGCCCGGGCGGTGAAGCTTCAGGTCATAGGCGACGGCAAAACGGAGCCGATAGAGCTGGGGACTGCGGGAGAAGTGGTGGTGGCGGAAATCCGCTGGGTCCGTGATGATGATGGCCGTTACCGGCTGGTACTGATACGTCTTGAATAAAGAATGAAATATTATCTGGACCCTTTTGGTTGCGTAAAAAATCAGGTTGATGCGGAAACCATGATGGCCTCGTTGAACAGCTCAGGCTGGGAATCTGCAGATGATGCGGCGGCGGCGGATCTCCTCATCATCAATTCCTGCGGATTTATCGAAAGCGCCAAAAAAGAATCGCTTAATGCGGTATTTTCCTGGCGAAAAATGTACCCTGAGAAAAAAATTCTTTTGGCTGGATGTCTGGCCCAGCGTTACGGCGGAGAGCTTTCCGCATCGCTCCCCGAGGCGGATGCTTTTTTTGGCAACCGGGATCTTTCCGGCATAGCCGCTGCCGCCGCTTTGGCGATGGGTAACGCCAGCGATACATATACAACGGCAGCGCTCCCCCATAATGCCGCGGGTGTTCGCCCCCTGCTTTCACTTCCCGGTTCGGCCTACGTTAAAATCAGTGAGGGTTGTAACAACCACTGTACATTTTGTTCTATTCCCCTGATCCGGGGGCCCCTGCAAAGCCGTCCGCCGGAAGAAGTTTTTGACGAATGCATACAACTTCTTGGCCGGGGCATAAAAGAACTTTGCATTATCGGTCAGGATATTGCTTCCTACAACGGGGCCGCCGGGGGCCTCATCGCCCTGATGGAAAATTTGAAAAAACTTCCGGGGCATTTTTGGGTGCGGCTGCTCTATATTCATCCCGATCATTTCCCGGCGAATCTTCCGGATATCTGCGCTTCCGATCCCCGGTTTCTCCCCTATTTTGATCTGCCCTTTCAGCATGGTTCGGAAAAAATACTGCGGGCCATGAACCGCCGGGGCACTGCCGATAGTTACCTCCGCCTTATCGAAAATATCCGTTCCCGGCTGCCCAGCGCGGTGATTCGTTCAACTTTTCTTTTGGGCTTTCCCGGCGAAACCGGAGATGATTTTAACGATCTTTTAAATTTTCAGAAAGAGGCAAAGCTGGATTGGGCTGGTTGTTTTGCCTATTCCCGGGAGGAAGATACCGCCGCCTTTTCCCTGCCGGGGCGGGTTTCCAAAAAACTTGCGGCGGAACGAAAAAAGATCGTGGAGATGGCCCAGGTCTCCATTTCCGAAGCCCGGATGGAACGTTTCGTCGGGATGAACACCGAAGTTTTGGTGGAGGAACAATTTGAACCGTTAACGGATGGCCCGGAAATGCTCTACCTGGGCCGCCTTTTTTGTCAGGCGCCTGAAGTGGACGGCTCGGCGGTGATCCGATCCGAAAAACCTCTTACACCGGGAGCGCTTCTTCCCTGCAAAATTACAGGCCGGCTTGGGTTTGATCTGGAAGTTGCACTTTTATAAAAACTATGATAGATTTTTTTCACCGGGGGATGGTATGAGAAAATGCGGGTTTTTCGGCGTTATTGCGGCCTTTTTGGTTTTATGTTCCTGCGCGAGCCAACAACCTCTGCCTGAAATGCTAAAACCATTCCCCGTAGAAGGCGTTTGGATTCATAATACAAATGTTTCGCCATCCTTAAATTTCTATTTTTCTGATGACGCGCGGTTTTTCGCCTTTCAAATGGCGGAAGATACGTTTTTGATTTTCAGCGGCAATTATTCCTGCGTCAATAATACCATTCTGCTCAATTATCCTGAAATGCAGGGGGGAGTTTGGCTGGATGAAGAACAGGACACAAAATGGGAATTTGTGTTATTTTCCGGCGATTCACTGTATATTGTCACGGAAGAAAGAAATGCCTTGTACCTGCACCGGGATAAGAGCGGCCTTAATTTTATTACCACAAAGAAAATCCCGGAAAGTGAACTTTTTGGAATGACTATCGCCGGGGCCGGAGAATTTTTTGCGACAGACTTAAAAGAAATTCAAAACGGCCTTTACACCATACCTAACTATTACCCCGGTTACGCCGAGTCGGTGCAGTTAACGACAAATCAAAACGGAAAAATAATTGCCTGTTGTTATGTTTATTCCGGGGGTAAAAAAAATATTGAACGGCTGGAAATGGAAACGGCGGCCCTGTACGGACCGGGTGAAAATAAAGACGGGGTTTTATACTTCAATGAAAATTTGCCGCCAAACATATCACAAATATATATCGCCATGAATGAGCAGAGGGCCCCTGCGGTATTTTATATCAGCAAGAACGATACGGAGCAGCCGCACCCAAAAATGCCCCGGAAGTTTTTTCAAATTTTCCATCAGGGCGATGAGGCCCCCGGCGGTGATTCGTTCAACTTTTCTTTTGGGCTTTCCCGGCGAAACCGGAGATGATTTTAACGATCTTTTAAATTTTCAGAAAGAGGCAAAGCTGGATTGGGCTGGTTGTTTTGCCTATTCCCGGGAGGAAGATACCGCCGCCTTTTCCCTGCCGGGGCGGGTTTCCAAAAAACTTGCGGCGGAACGAAAAAAGATCGTGGAGATGGCCCAGGTCTCCATTTCCGAAGCCCGGATGGAACGTTTCGTCGGGATGAACACCGAAGTTTTGGTGGAGGAACAATTTGAACCGTTAACGGATGGCCCGGAAATGCTCTACCTGGGCCGCCTTTTTTGTCAGGCGCCTGAAGTGGACGGCTCGGCGGTGATCCGATCCGAAAAACCTCTTACACCGGGAGCGCTTCTTCCCTGCAAAATTACAGGCCGGCTTGGGTTTGATCTGGAAGTTGCACTTTTATAAAAACTATGATAGATTTTTTTCACCGGGGGATGGTATGAGAAAATGCGGGTTTTTCGGCGTTATTGCGGCCTTTTTGGTTTTATGTTCCTGCGCGAGCCAACAACCTCTGCCTGAAATGCTAAAACCATTCCCCGTAGAAGGCGTTTGGATTCATAATACAAATGTTTCGCCATCCTTAAATTTCTATTTTTCTGATGACGCGCGGTTTTTCGCCTTTCAAATGGCGGAAGATACGTTTTTGATTTTCAGCGGCAATTATTCCTGCGTCAATAATACCATTCTGCTCAATTATCCTGAAATGCAGGGGGGAGTTTGGCTGGATGAAGAACAGGACACAAAATGGGAATTTGTGTTATTTTCCGGCGATTCACTGTATATTGTCACGGAAGAAAGAAATGCCTTGTACCTGCACCGGGATAAGAGCGGCCTTAATTTTATTACCACAAAGAAAATCCCGGAAAGTGAACTTTTTGGAATGACTATCGCCGGGGCCGGAGAATTTTTTGCGACAGACTTAAAAGAAATTCAAAACGGCCTTTACACCATACCTAACTATTACCCCGGTTACGCCGAGTCGGTGCAGTTAACGACAAATCAAAACGGAAAAATAATTGCCTGTTGTTATGTTTATTCCGGGGGTAAAAAAAATATTGAACGGCTGGAAATGGAAACGGCGGCCCTGTACGGACCGGGTGAAAATAAAGACGGGGTTTTATACTTCAATGAAAATTTGCCGCCAAACATATCACAAATATATATCGCCATGAATGAGCAGAGGGCCCCTGCGGTATTTTATATCAGCAAGAACGATACGGAGCAGCCCTGATGTACGATCTTACCCCGGTCTTTGTTTCATTAAAAAAAGCTCAAGCCTTACTGGCCCTGGAAAACCGCAGCCGGAAAGACAAGGCCCTGGAAGCGGCGGCGGCGGCGATTAACGCCGATAGAAAATTGATCCTTGGGGCGAACGCTGCCGATGTAACAAAGGCAAAGTCCGGCGGAATGACGGAAGCCCTTATCGACCGGCTTCTTCTTTCGGACCAGCGCATTGACGATATTATCAGCGGAATAGAAACGGTGATTCGTCTGGAAGACCCGATAGGAAAAGTTCTTTCGGGGTGGACATTGCCCAACGGCCTTCTGGTGGAAAAGCTCACCGTGCCGCTGGGGGTGGCGGCGATCATCTACGAGTCCCGGCCTAACGTTACCGCCGATGCTTTCAGCCTGGCCTATAAATCCGGCTGCGGGATTCTCCTGCGGGGATCTTCGGCGGCGCTGGAATCCAACCGTGCTTTAGTCAAGGCAATACGCCGGGGGCTGGCGGAAGGCGGCGGAATACCCGATGCGGTAAACCTCGCGGATTCGGGCAGCCGTGACGAGGTGGATCTGATTCTGAATGCCCGCGGGTTTATTGATGTAGTAATACCCAGGGGCGGCAGGGAGCTTATCCGCCGGGTGGTGGACAACGCCAAAGTTCCGGTCATTGAAACCGGCGAGGGGAACTGCCACATATACGTTGAGCAAAGCGCCGACATGAAAAATGCGGCGAAAATCATCGCCAATGCAAAATTGCAAAAGCCCGGCGCCTGTAATGCCGTAGAGACCGTGCTGGTTCACCGGGAAGCTTTATCATCATTGATGCCCCTTTTGGCGGAAGAGCTGGCGGGAAAAGCGGAGCTGCGCTGCGACGGGCCTTCCAAAGCGGCGATCGCGGGCAAAAATGGAACGCCGGGGCTCAACATAAAAGACGCCGTCGAAGAAGACTGGGCCACGGAATTTCTCGATTATATTTTGGCCGTTAAAACAGTGGATTCCGTTGATGAGGCAATCGATCATATCAACCGTTACGGCACTAAACATTCCGAAGCGATTCTCACGGCGGATTTGCGGACGGCGGATGAATTTTGCCGCCGGGTGGATGCGGCCTGTGTGTACACCAACGCGTCAACCCGCTTTACCGACGGCGGGGAATTTGGCTTTGGGGCGGAGCTGGGAATCAGCACCCAGAAGTTTCATGCCCGGGGGCCCATGGGTCTTGTTGCTTTGACCACGATAAAGTATCGTATTTCAGGCAGAGGTCAAATTCGGGAATGACAGAAAAACTCATCGCCAATGCGCGAAAGATCGTCATAAAAATCGGATCGAATACTTTGGCCGATTCATCAGGACAGGTGAAGGCCGGTTTTCTGGATGATTTTGCCGAACAGGCGGCGGCGCTGATCCGGGGCGGAAAACAGATCGTTATCGTATCATCCGGGGCACAGGCCGCGGGGCTTTCTGCCATGGGGAAATGGGCCCGCAAACAGGATCTGCATTACAAGCAGGCCCTCTGCGCGGTGGGGCAGGTCAAACTGATGGCGGCCTGGGGAGCGGCTTTTGCGAAACAGAACCTGCAGATAGGGCAGATACTTTTGACCCGCGACGACTTCGGCGATTCCATCAGAACTTTGAATATGCGCAACACCCTGTTTACCCTGGTTGATGAAGGCATTGTGCCCATCATCAACGAGAATGATACGGTGGGCATTGAGGAAATAAAAATCGGCGATAACGATACGCTGGCGGCACAGTCGGCGGTTTTGTGGAGCGCAGATTTATTAATTTTGTTCAGCGATATAGACGGCCTGTACGATAAAAATCCCAAGGAACATCCCGATGCCCGCCTCGTGGAAGTGGTGAATGATATTGCTGCTGTCAGACGGCAGGTCAGTACTGATGGAAAAAGCTCTTTCGGTACCGGGGGAATCGCCACCAAGATAGACGCCGCCGAACGGACGCTGCCCTACGGCATCCCCCTGATTTTAGCCCACGGCGGGCGGGAACGGGCGCTGGAAGCTTTAACGGCGGGAAAACAAAAGGCCACGGCTTTTTTGGTGCAGGCATGAGAGTGTCCGCCATAAGCGGGAGGAAATAAAAGTGCAAAAAACAATAGCCTGTATAGGCAGCGGTAACATGGGGACGGCATTGATGAAGGGTGCAGCGGCAGCGTTAGGCCCCGAACAAATTTTTTTTGCCGATGCGGATAAACCCAAGGCAAAATCCGCGGCAAAAGTTTTGGGAGCAGGGGTCTACAGCTCCAACACCGAGGCAGCGCAAAAGGCGGATTATATTTTTCTGGCGGTGAAGCCCCAGGTTTTGGCGGCGGTGCTGGCGGAAATTGCCCCGGCCTTACGGGAACGGATGGGCGAAAAGTCCGGCGGGAAAAACACGACGCCGGTATTGGTTTCCATGGCCGCCGGCTGGTCTATCGAACGGATCCGTTCGATTCTGGGAAGTCCCCTGCCGCTGCTGCGGATCATGCCTAACACGCCGGCCCTGATCTCCCGGGGCATGGTGGCCATGACGGTAACGCCGGAAGTTTCTGCGGCCCAGGCAGCAGATTTGGAAAAGATCCTTTCCGCCGCCGGCATTGTGGATAGGGTGGAAGAAAAATATCTTGACGCGGTTACGGGGCTTTCCGGTTCCGGCCCGGCCTTTGTGTATCTTTTTATCGAAGCATTGGCCGACGGCGGCGTTCAGGCGGGCTTAAGCCGGGACAAGGCCCTGCGTTATGCGGCGCAAACGGTTTTGGGATCCGCCGCCATGGTACTGGAAACGGGGAAGCACCCCGGCGAGCTCAAGGACATGGTTACCTCCCCGGCGGGAACCACCATCGCCGGTGTAGCGGCATTGGAAAACGGCGGTTTCCGCGGCACTGTGATGAACGCCGTAGACGCCGCCTTCAGACGGGCAAAGGAGTTGGCATAGCATGAAAACGGCAATCATTTACTATTCCCTGGAGGGAAACTGCGGCTTTGTAGCGGAAACGCTCAAAGAAGAACTGGGGGCGGATATTTTCCGGCTGGAATTGGCAGAAGAAAAAGGCCGTACGGGCTTTGCCAAATATTTTTGGGGCGGCTCCATGGTTATCATGAAAAAAAAGCCCGCCCTTAAACCGCTGGATTTTTCTCCGGACAAGTACGACCGGATTATCATCGGCACTCCGGTCTGGGCCGCTTCCCCCGCGCCGGCCCTCTGTGCTTTTTTGGATAAAAACAGATTTACCGGAAAAACCATCGCGCTCTTTTGCTGTCATGCCGGAGGTAAAGGCGCGGTATTTGACAAGATGAAAGCCCTGCTGCCGGATAACACCTTCGCCGCCGAGATCGATTTTGTAAATCCCCTGAAGGCGGACAAAGAAGAAATCCGGAGCAAGGTTTTACAGTGGGCTAAAACGCTCGGTTAAGCGATAATCACAGGCGATATTATATGCCTATTTCTTCCAGCCACGCCGCCACGCCATCTTCCGCATTGGATCCCACCACCACATTGGCGGCGGCCTTCACCGATTCCTTGGCATTGGCGGGGGCCACGGAAAAACCGGCGGCGGCAAACAGGGGGAGATCGTTTTCCTCATCCCCAAAGGCTATCACTTCGGCGGCTTTGAGGCCCCGGTACTCCAAAACTTTTTTGAGGCCTTCACCCTTGGAAACTCCCGCATCCATAATTTCCAGAAAAGTCCGCAGGGTCTGCGAAATGTAAACGCTTTTTCCGAACCGCTCTTCGATCTCCGCCCGGAGAGTATCCTGCATTTCCGGTTCCGCAAGGAACATACCTTTAATGCAGCCCCTTAGTCCCGGCGCCGTCAACGCTTCTTTAAGGTCCCCAATCTCCGCCAGAATCCCCGTGTGGTTATGATACATATCCCGCTCGGGGCCGCCCCATTCCGCCAGCAGACGGTTCCCCGGGCGCTTCGTGTCCGATGGACACGCGGCTGTTTCCGGGAAAAAAACCTGAAAATAGGCCTTTCGCCGCCGGGAAATATCCACACAAAAATCCACCACGCCGGGATCCAGCAATGTACTGTCCAACACCCGCCTTTCGGGCATATCGACAACCAGGGCGCCGTTAAAATAGATCGACGGGCCTTCCGCACCCAGGGGCGCCCGGAATCTTTCCGCCGCCTCCACCGCCCGGCCTGTGGCGATGATCAACTGAAGGCCCCGATCCCGTAACGCGGCGAGAACCCGCAGCGTACGGCCGCTTAAAACTGCCCCCGGCCCCAGAATCGTGCCGTCAAGGTCCAGGGCCAGAGCCTTGATATCCGCCGGATTAAATGGTAATGACATGGCTTATTATAGCCGAAATGTGCCCTTCGCTGAAAGGGCTCAATGAAAATTGTTTTTTTCCCGATGATATAATAATGAAGATCATCACCATTAAGCATATGATCCGCCGCGAATTGCCGATTTACTACCGGCGGCTCTACACAGGTCTGGCGGTGATAGAGCAAAACGCCAAAAACGCCGAAAAACGTATTGATTTCGCCATTGAACAGCTGCCTACGGGTCAAAAGATCATCACCTTTAGTTTTCTTGACCCGGTTGATTTCCCCCTCGCATCCATCAGCGATGATATGAAAAAACACATAGCCACCATGGATCAGAACGACGCGCTTCCTGAGTAATTGTATATCCTTACAGTGTCTGGATAATTGCCTCTGCGGCGGCCCGGCCGTCGGCAATGGCCCGGACCACGAGGCTTGCGCCGTTGCGGGAGTCCCCGGCGGCCCAGACTTTGGCATTGCTGGTGTGAAAACTCCCCTTTGTGCGGATGTTGCCCCGTTCATCGGTTTCCAGATTCAGATCGGCCACGAGGCCCTGCTGGACAACATGGGTAAAGCCCATGGCCAAAAGGACGAGGTCTGCGCCGATTTCAAAATCAGAACCGGGAACCTCTATCATGTTCCAGCGGCCATTTTCCATTTTCCAGTCCACCCGGCAAAGCTGAATCGCATCGACAGAGCCTTTTTTTGCACCCTCGCCGCTTTTGAAAGATTTTGTGTTGACCGACCAGAGCCGTTCGCCCCCTTCCAGATGGGAACTTGAGGTTTTCAGCACCGTGGGCCAAAGGGGCCAGGGGGCAGAATCGGGACGGTGTTCCGGCGGCTTCGGCAGCACTTCTATCTGGGTAACCTTGGCCGCTCCCTGACGGTTGGCCGTACCCACGCAGTCGGAGCCCGTGTCGCCGCCGCCTATCACCACAACTCTTTTGCCAAAGGCCGTGATAGGTTCCAGGCTCTCGTCTTTTTCCCCGGCCCTTTCCCCGGCTATCGCACGGTTCTGCAGCGAAAGATAATCAAGGGCCTGCACGATGCCCGCATTTTCACGGCCCGGCGCCTTAAGGTCCCGGGCTTCCCTGGCGCCGATGGTGAGAAGGACCAGATCAAATGATGTTTCCAGATCTTTCGCCTCGACAATCTCCGCGCCACTTCCCCCGGTACCGAACCCGAAAAGAGCGGATCCGATGCGGTGATTCGTTTTGAAAACCACCCCCTCGGCTTCCATCAAACGGACTCGCCGGTCGATAAAACTTTTATCCAGTTTGAAGTCCGGGATGCCGTAACGCAGATAGCCGCCGAGTTTCCGGTCTGCCTCGTAGACCGTAACGCTAAAGCCCGCCCGGTTAAGAAAATAAGCGGCGGAAAGCCCCGCAGGCCCGGCCCCCACCACGGCGACTTTTTTCCCGTTTCGTTTCCGGGGCGGCTGGGGTGTCACGATGCCCATCTGCCAGGCTTTTTCGATGACCGCCAACTCGTTTTGCCGTATCGTTACCGGCTCGTCATTGGCCCCCAGGACACAGGAAGCCTCGCAAAGCGCCGGACACACCCGCCCGGTAAATTCGGGAAAAGGATTCGTATCTTGCAAAATTGCCCAGGCTCCGGCCCAATCGCCCCGGTACACCCGGTCCTGCCACTCGGGCATAACATTGGCCACCGGACAGGCCCAATGACAAAAAGGCACCCCGCAGTCCATACAACGGGAAGCCTGCGCCTGCCGGTCCCCATCGGAAAGCTTCGTTTCCACCTCGCTGTAATCGTTGATCCGTTCCTCCACAGGCCGGTACCCCGACTGCTTACGTTTTATCCTCAAAAATCCGGTAGGGTCTCCCATTATTTCTCCTCAAAGCAATATCTGTTTCACCCAATATAGCATGAAAGGGGGAGGGGAGACCAGAGGGCTGCTCTCATTTCTTCATGGTTGTATTTCCGCTCTTGAGCCCTGTTTTTTTCCGGCTTAATCTGATATAAATAACCGTGCAACTGTTTGACAAGGCCGTGATAGGCAGACCGGCGCAATGGCTGATAGAGGCCGCCGCAGAAATCGGCCTTAACTTTGCCGGGTTTAGGCATGAAACCACAAGCGATTTTAAAAGACACGTCATAAAACGGCATGGAAACCCCGCCATTCACGGCAGGGCGACCATAACGGAAGCGGATTTTTCGCGCATACCAGATATTGTCAAAAAACCGGACAGCGCAATCATCGGGGCAACCAGGAAAGGACGGTTTTATGTCATCTATGCAAAGACGGAACCGGACATGACCTATGTTTATTTTGAACAAATCCTTGACAGCCACCGGTACCGGGTATTGCGGGGCAGCACGTTTTACAAAATTACCCGCCCACTTGTTATAGATGATATAAAAAAAATTGTTACCTGGAATGACAAAACGGACATATCTGGAGCCGCTGTTGTGTCCACCGGCAAGGCATAAAAAAGTCCAGTCAGCGGGAGGCCGTCCCCACGGTTGAGCATATGAAACACACGCCCGGCGGCAGCCAACTCCGCCCCTTTGCTGGACACCTAAAATATAGTACCAAATCCCCGGATTGTCAAGTCTTTTTTCACAATAAAAAACGAAAAAGAACCGCCGGTTCCGGGGGATGATGCGGAACTGCGGATTTGAAAATACCATCCGTATAAATCCGTATCCGTTTGAGGCGGGACGAATGTTAGAATCGCGGGGCTGTTCATTGTGAAAAAGTGTCCAGCCACGGAGGTTCCCGCCACGGAGTGTCCAGACACGGAGCGGGGGAGGCCGGCGATGTCCCACCAGCCGCTTGTTGTTTCGGAGTATGGGTGTGAAATCCCATTTGCCAAATCTTCGTAATAAAGAATCCGCAGATCCAGGAGCGCGATAATTTTTTCATCAACCCAAATGCGGGCGTCGGAGACGGTACTTATAAATGAGCTGTTTTCCAAAACAACCCGGTTCCCGAATTCGGTAATTGTACGAATTTTCGGCAGATCGACAAAACGGAGGGGGCTATAACGGGCGATATAGTGGGCCGGCAGGTAACCGAAATTCATTTTGAAAACCGTGAGTCCTGCCCACTTCAAGGTACGAATTTGACGGCGCAGCTCATCACGGAATGTTTTGTTTAGTTCTATTTTCCGCTCCAGTTCTTCCTTTGTCGGGGCGGTCTTTGAATTGAGGGACAATTCCGCCGAAAAATAGCGTTTTATTTCTTCATAATTTTCAACGTAATGGATAGGATGAAATTCGGGGTATTGGGGAGACAGGGTTCCATCGGTCAGGTAAAGTATTTCCTCGTCATCGGAATCCCGCATAATGATAAAACGATCCGATGCCGTGATGGTATAGTTAAAAAGAACCCGGTCTTTTTTTCCGTATCGTGCCGCCAGCTCCCGGGCGAAACTTTCCGAAAGGCCGTCAAAGGCGTTGGGGGGAATTTCAAGGGTGGCCCAGAACATCTTGGGAGCGCCGGTTCTCCCCGGCAGATAGTCCCGCTTCAGGTAGGTCCACATTTCCACCGGATGGAGTATTAACGTACAGGTTTCTCCCCATCGCGTTATGCGAAAATCGCAATCACCCTCAAGGATGTTAAAGTTGGGAATGGCGTATTCCCAGCCGGTTTCCCTTTCATTGTTCTTCCAGCCCAGGCCGGAATAAAATTTATCCGCGCTTGATCCCCGCTCCTCCTCCCCTTCATCAGAAAAGGATAAAAAAGCATCTTCATCAAAATAAAGCGGCGCGGTTTTGAACTCCCACGTTTCATCGAAAATCGCCTTTGTCCAATAGCCGGTTCTGCCTTCTTCATCAAGGCCGGCAACACGAAGCTCCCTTGCGGCGTTGCCCTGTCCGTTTTGCAGAATCGTAATGTGCCCGGTGATCGCCGCTTTTCCGGTAAGCGGAATCCGGGGCTGGGAACGCCAGTCTTCCGCCGGAAGGCCCCATTCATTCAGATTGGAAAAATAATCCGTGCCCGGCAGGTCTGATGTATACGGTGTATAGGTGTATTTGAAGAACATCGAGTCAGAGCCTATGACATCAAAATCCGCAAGACGGGTATACATAAGGCCTGCTTTATTGATGACGAACATAGTTGACGCGCTGGCCGAAAGGGTAAGCGCCTTAAACGTTCCCCGTTCCGGGCCTATGTAGTTCCGGGAAAAATCCGTGGGGAGCCCCGGATCGGCATAACAGATCTCCTGCCCGTCTTCCAAAAGCATATAGGTAGTAACGACTTCCATAGTTCCGTTGTGATGCTGGTTGCCGAAGGGATCTTCGTAATAAAGCACATGGGCATTCCGTTTCCCTATGGCCCAGGAAAGATTTTTCGCCGTGCGCCGGTCAAGGAAAAGCTGTTCTTCGCCGGGCCAGCCCTGTTTGTCAAGCCACGTGTTACTTTTATGGGCGATAGTCCGGTCGAAACAGTAACGGTAAAATTCCCCCGCTTCTGTGAGAGCGACAAGCTCGTCCGCATCGGCGGAGATTTCCGCTATACGTTCTGCTTTACGGGGAAGCCCGGTTTTTGCAAACAGTGTCCAATCCGCCGGTCCCTTTTCCGGGTCAATGCTTTTATACCAGATTTTTCCTTCATGGATGAGGTAGTAATGGTAAAGATTAAAGCTTTGGGTTTTTGTTTTGATATAGACCGCCTCGGGAAAGACGCCGTTTATATCAGCGGTATTGTAGAGCGAGGATTGCGGCCCGGCCCGGAGCGAATAACTATCCTCCCCCAGATAGATCGCCTTTGAGATGGCACATGAAGACAGAAGCACCGCAAGGCATACTAAAGCGGTCTTGTAGATTCTTGCCATGTTACAGCCTCCCATCTTTCATGCTGCTTTCTTTACAACCGGAACCGGAAATCCATCACCGATCTGAATCTTGCCTTCCGCCTGTAACCAATCGATTGTATCCTCTATTGTTTTTTCAAAGGGACGGCATTTGAAACCCAATTCTTGCACTGCCCTGGAACAATCAAAGTTATTGTTACGTGCCAGATTGTAAATGGAGAATGTCGTCAGCATTGCGGGTTTTTTCGTTATTTTGGCCGCTATTTCGGCAAAAAAGGCCAGAAACTTTGCCGCCGGTACCGGCAAAACGACTTTGACTTCCGGCGCCCCGGTAAACCGGTGTATCAGGCTGAATATATCCTGTATGGTTACAAAACTGTTGCTCATGATATAGCCTTCCCCTTTACGTCCCTTTTCGGCGCAGGCAATAACGCCGTCCGCCAGATCGCGGACATCAACGGAATTGAAACTGCCCGCAATCCCCGCCGGCATTGCGCCATTGGCGCAGTCAATGATAAATCGCGCAAAAAATGTGTAGGCAAAATCGCCGGGACCGCAGATTCCGCTGGGGTATACAATACTAGCGTCCAACCTGGTATCCCGTACCGCATCCAAAACCAACTGAGTAGCTTCCGCTTTTGTTTTGGAATAACAACCCACCACCGCATTGATGTCAAAAGAATTGATTTCTTTAATCACCTGGCCTTTGGGAATTTCGGGAATGGCCCCGGTGGAGCTGATGTAAACCAGCTTTTTAACTTTATACTCCAGACACTTTTTTATGATGTTTTTTGTGCCCGTCACATTAACATCGTAGACTTTCTGGTTCCATTCGGGATTCACCGTTACAAAACTCGCAATGTGTAAAACGATGACTTCGGCGCCGCTTGAAACATCAAAAAACTCATCCAACGAAGCGGGATCGAGCAGATTGCCGCCGATAATCTCCGCCTCCGGGGGGATTCTTTTTGCCGCCGGATCCCCTTCCAGCACAAGGGCCCGAACCTTTTTTCCCCGGGCAATAAGAGATTGGGATACGTTGATCCCCAGAAAACCCGCCGCTCCGGTCAACAGATAGATAGTTTCTTTCATAATGACAGCCTCCAAAATTGATATTGTTCTGAAATCATTCAGAATACATCTTTAATTTAGGCTGCCGATATTATGTCAGGTTAAGGATTTGTTAAGGAATTGTTAAATCGTAAAAAAGTATCTTTTTAGAGGTTCCCATTGAGAAATAATTTGAAATTTACTCCATACTGAAGACCGCCGGGTAAAAAATAGTCAGTATCTTTATAGTTGTCGGCGTCAACGATTCCAAATTTATAGCCGATAGATACGTCGATCATCAAACGCTTTAACGCCCGCCATTTCCATCCGGCCTTTGGTATAAGGGATATGACCGTATCACCCGTATCGCCGGGCAATTCACCGTCACCAAAGTAATTCAAAAAATCAGTGCTGCAGCCAATGCCTGCATACAGTTTATCCAGACCGTTTCCCAGTGGATAATAATTGAGGAACGATGAAATGTCGATCGTCGTACAATATACGCCGGGAATACCGGTTAAAAAGGTCATATGTCCAAAGGTTCCTTTTACGGACAAATATCCTGTTATCTTTTTTTCGAAACTGAACCCTATACCCCATCCCTGATTCAAAAGGCCGTTCAAGGAATAACCTAAATCAAGTGTCAGAAGATTATTTACATTCGACTGCGTTTGACAGGGGTTTACAAGCCCCAGCGCCAGTGCCAAAATAATCAGCTTTGTCATCAGCTACTCATTTTAGCAAAACATTTATGAAGTTATTGGAAGGATACAAAGCGAGCGCCTTTCCCTCCCAGTTTGCGGCTTCACTGTTCTTTTTTTCTTTTTGGCAGACCACCGCCATTGCAAGATACACATTGACTACATCCTCTTTTTCCATAGAACCGGTATCCTGTCTGGTGATTTCCTGAAGAAGGCTGGTTCCTTTTTTCATATTGCCGACAGGCCAAGGAGCCTGTATATATTTGGCGGCGATTATGTATTGGGCGGCCAGATTGTGAGGGTCCAGGGCAAGCGCCTTTTGTGCGTATTCATTGATTTTGTCGTGAACCTTTATGGCGTATGAAAGCGGTTTTACCCAGCAGGAAAGGGCGAGATTCGCCGCAAGATACTGATAACCCTCTGATGTGGGTTGTAATGCGACAGCGTTCTGCGCAAAGGCAATACCCTGATCATAATAAGCGGCTGCCTCGTTCTTCCTGCCTTCCGCCTGAAAGGTAAGTCCGGCTAAATATGCGCAGCGTGAAAGTGCGATATCCATTTCGGCCCCTGAAAGGGTCTGTTCAATTTCCTCCCGTGCCGCGGTATAAAGTCTGACGGTTTGAACAATGCTGGACTTTTGCATATAGACGGCGTCACGAAAAACATAAAATGAATGGGGAAGCGGGCGTGTCCCCTGCGCATGGACAAACGCTATCTGAAAAAACACCGCAAACAGGAAAAACAGTCCTGATTTTTTGTTCATCACTTTTACTCCTTTTTTATAACACGGTCAGTACACGGCTATAATCTCATGGGCCTTTTCGCAGACATCATAGAGGGCACTGTATTGCTCATCGATAAATGGGGCGATAATTTTTGTGTGCCTTGCTTTGACTTTTTTATAGCAGAAATAGGGGAAGAGCCAGCCCAAAAAGCCGGAGGCGGCTAGAATTATCATGAGCGGCAGCATACCTGCCGTAAACGCAAAAACTGAGCCCGCCATGAATGCCGTCCCGAAAATGCCGATGCTAAACGCCGCGATTTTGGCCCTGCTTTCCTTTGACTTTTCGAGCGCCGTAATCATGCGGGCGTTGTTCTCGAAATCCCGTTCCAGCCATGATAATTCGGCCTTGTTTTTTATCCCCCGGTCCCGCTTGAATTTTAGGGAGACTTCCGCAATCCCGCTGGGTGAAAGGAATGGTACATTTCCGTCCGGCTGCCATCCAAAATTCGGGAGACTGTCCAGATAGATGTTTTCATAATTATGGGGTACGGTTACGTTCTTGTACTCATACACCCTAAATTGTTTTTCGCCACTCATTGTCCTGCCTCCTAAAAACAGCTTATACATTGAATTTAGAGGCATGATATTATGGGGTATTAAAAAGTTGTTAAGGAATTGTTAAATCGTAAGGAATTTGGGCGATTTTAGGGGTTTCCTGCTATTTTTAGCCTCACCGTAAAGGTCGAACCTTCCCCGGCTTTGCTTATAACGCTTATCTTTGCGTCTGAAATATCAATCGCTTTTTTTACCAGCGCAAGACCCAGGCCGTTCCCTTCCTGCGTGTGGGAAGTGTCGCCCTGATAAAACTTTTCGAATATATGTGTCCGGGTTTTTTCGTCCATGCCGCAGCCGGAATCGCTTATGCGTACTACCGCAAAGCCAAGCATTTTTTTCAGGGTTATGGTGATGGAACCGCCGGGGGCGGTGAATTTAACTGCGTTGGAAATAAGGTTATTCCAGACCATTTCCAGCATATCCGCATCATAACAAACGGTAAGTTCGTCCAAATCGGCATTACAGGTAATATTTTTGCGTTCCCAGAGTTCCTCAAAGGCAAGGGCGCAGCGGCGGAGCTGCTCGCTTAAATCATAGGGTGCAGCTTGCGGAATAATTTGCTGATGTTCCAGCTTGTTCAGCTTCAGGATATTACTGGTCAACGCAGAAAGCCGCCGGGTTGCCTCCATTATAGACTGAATGTATTCCTTTCGCTCTTCGGCGGGTATACTCTCGGTTTGTAAGACGGCAACATAATTTTGTATGATGGCAAGGGGCGTTTTTATTTCGTGGGATACGTCGGCGATAAAATCGTTTTTTAGCATTTCGGTCCCCGCAAGCTCTTCCGCCATGGTGTTAAAATCATCAAACATTACCTCGACAACATCTTTTTTCCCGTCTTTGCGGAGAGGGGCGATACGAACAGCAAAATCCCCCGCAGCGACCTTCTTTGCGGCAACGCTCATGCGCCGCATGGGCCGGTCCAAATAGTAATGCCGGTAGAGGTCAAAGAGTACGGTTAACACCAGGGCGCTAAACACCAGCCAGCCAATCATGGCGTTTATGAGAAATTGAATCGAAATATTCGCATTATCCTGTATCGTGGTCATTATGGCGCTGTGTAATCCATTCACTACCACCAGCGCACAAAAAATTACGATGCTGTCTTTAAAATGTCTGTTGACCGTAATCCGTTCATCTTTTTTCTGTTTCATTTAAGCGCCTAACTTTGTTGTAATAATGCCTTGTAGCCCAGACCGTGTACGGTAACTATCTCAAAATCTTTACAGGCGGAAAACTTGTCCCGCAGTTTGGTGATATACACATCCACCGACCGGGGCGTAGTTCCGGTTTCCACTCCCCAGAATTCATCCATAAGCTGATTCCTTGTAAAGGTCTTTTTGGGATACGACAGCAGTTTAAAAAGAACATTGAATTCTTTTGCCGTCATCGTGATTTCTTCCCCGCTGAGATATGCGGTCATTTCGTCCGCATCCATAGTCAAACTGCCGATAACGAGCTTTTTCTCGTTGGCGATTTTTGCCCGGCGAAGGAGCGCCCCGATACGCAGCAGAAGCTCGCTTATGTCAAAGGGCTTTACCATATAATCATCAATGCCGATGCGGAAGCCTTTTTCTTTTGCCGATATGTCGTCCCGGGCGGACATAAACAAAATCGGAATGGTCTTGTCCTGTTCCCGTATCATGGAGGCGAATTTGAAACCGTCGATACCGGGCATCATAATGTCCGAGACAATAAGGTCTATGGTGTTGTCGATCATGGCATCCAATGCGGCATTGGCATTGGCGCAGCCCACGCTGTTGAAACCCGCTTCCCGCAGGCTTGCGCAGATTATTTTGTTGAGCTTTTCATCATCTTCCACCACAAGGATATGCACCATGGCTATTACGCCTTCACTTCGATCTCTTCCCGTTCGCGGATCTCGTAGAGCTTTTGATCAAGCTCTTCCAGCTTCATCCGCTGCAGCGCCCGCTTGTATTCCACCGGCAGCACTTTGATAAATTTCGGGCGGTAATCCTGCCATGCATCGAGGATGGATTTTGCATAAACGGAGTTTGTCCAGTAGATGTGTTTACCTATGGTTTCTTTTACAAAGCCTTCGTCTTCTTCGTTATCGAGGCCGGAAAGTTCCACCATGCCCTTATTAAGGAAATATTCAAAGTTGCCGTTCATGTCCAGCACATAGGCGATACCCCCGCTCATGGCGGCGGCGAAGTTGCGGCCCACGGGCCCCAGGACGATAAGGCGGCCCCCGGTCATGTATTCGGCACAGTGATCCCCGGTGCCTTCTACCACTGCAGTGGCTCCGGAGTTCCGTACGCAGAAACGTTCACCGGCTACACCGGCGGCGTAGAGTTCACCGGAGGTGGCGCCGTAGAGGACGGTATTTCCCACGATGATATTCTCATTGGTCTTGAACGACGAACCTTCCGGGGGAGCCGCTACGATGCGTCCGCCGGAAAGGCCCTTGCCCATATAATCGTTGGCATCTCCTGACAGACGGAAGGTGATGCCCTTCGCCAGAAACGCGCCGAAACTCTGGCCCGCAGAACCGGTAAAATCAACGGTGATAAAGTTTTCGGGCAGACCCTGTCCGCCGAAACGCTTACTCACTTCGTAGGAAAGCATGGCCCCCACGGCGCGGTCGGTATTTTTAACCGGCGATTGAATGGCGCTGGGAATCTTCCGATCCAGCGAGGCGGCGCATTTTTCTATCAGTGTCCGATCCAGCACATTATCAATTTTATGAATTTGATTTTGGACGCAGTGTCTTTCCTGACCGCCTGATATAAAGGCCGGCCCCTCGGCGCAGTAGAGCAATGAGGAAAGGTCTATATGCGCGGATTTTGCTTTTCCGCTTTTCCGTTCCGTCAAAAGATCCGCCCGGCCTATGAGTTCATCAAAATGACGGAATCCCAAAGAAGCCATGATCTCCCGCACTTCCTGGGCGAGGAAGCGGAAAAAATTTATCAGGTGTTCGCTTTTCCCGGCAAAGCGTTTCCGCAGTTCCGGGTCCTGGGTGGCCACGCCCATGGGGCAGGTGTTCTCGTGGCATTTCCGCATCATCACACAGCCGAGGACGATGAGGGTTGATGTACCGAAACCGAATTCTTCCGCTCCGAGCATTCCGGCAATAACGATGTCGCGGCCTGTTTTTATCTGGCCGTCGGTCTGCAGGCGGACGCGGCCCCGGAGCCCGTTTTTCACCAGCACCTGATGGGTCTCCGCCAAGCCCAACTCCCAGGGCAGCCCCGCATGGCGGATAGAGCTCTGGGGGCTGGCCCCGGTGCCGCCGTCGTAACCGGAGATGAGGATGTTGTCCGCATGGGCCTTGGCAACTCCGGCGGCCACCGTGCCGACACCGCTTTCGGACACGAGCTTTACGCTGATCCGTGCGGTAGGATTGGCATTTTTCAGATCGAATATCAACTCCGCCAAATCTTCAATTGAATAAATATCGTGATGGGGCGGGGGACTTATCAAGGTAACGCCGGGAGTGGAGTGCCGTGTTTTAGCGATGTTGATGTCTACCTTGTGGCCCGGCAGTTGGCCCCCTTCGCCGGGTTTTGCCCCCTGGGCGATCTTTATCTGCAATTCGATAGCGTTGGCCAGATACTCACTGGTAACGCCGAAACGGCCCGAAGCCACCTGTTTGATTGCAGACCTCGTCCATGTCCCGTCGGGCCGGGGGGCAAAACGCTCGGGATTTTCGCCGCCTTCACCGGAATTGGACCGGCCTTTTATCGAGTTCATCGCCGCGGCAATCGTCTCGTGGGCTTCCTTTGAAATCGATCCGAAAGACATGGCCCCGGTGGTGAAGCGCTTCATGATATCCTCAACACTTTCCACTTCGTCCAGGGGAATCGCCGCTGCCGGCGCGGCAAAATCCAACAGGCCTCGGATCACATGGGGATTTTGATTAAAACTATTGACCGCCGCAGAAAACTGTTTGAATTTGCTAAAGTCGCCGGTACGGGCGGCCCACTGCAAAAGGTAGATAGTCTCGGGGTTCCACGCATGGTTTTCGCCGTACTTGCGCCAGCGGTACTGTCCGGCCCCCGCAAGAAGCTGATCCGGCATATCGCCCAGGGCCTCCCGATAAGCGCCTAAAGCTTCGGCCTCAAGCTCCGCAAAACCCGCCCCTTCGATGCGGCTGGTGGTGCCGGCAAAACATTTGTCTATCACCGGCTGCGCTATACCCACGGCCTCGAAAACCTCCGCGCCCCGGTAAGAACGAAGGGTACTGGTGCCCATTTTGGACATAACCTTGAGCATGGCTTTTTGCAGCCCCTTGAGATAGTTCTTTTTTGCATGGGCAAAATCCCCGATGCGCCCCCCGTCAAAACTACGGCAGATCGCCGCGATCGAAGCCAATGCACCGTAGGGAACCACGAGATCGGCGCCGTAACCGAAAAGCAGGGCGAAGTGCATCAGCTCCCGGGGTTCCGCGGATTCCACGATGAGGGAAGCCTTCATCCGCAGGCCCTTTTTAATAAGGCCGTGGTGGACGGCTCCAACTGCCAGCAAAGCCGGAATGGCGCAGGAAGCGGCCCCGGGGGCAAGGGCTTTTCTATCAGAAAGGACGATAAGTGAATTTCCACCGGACACTGCCTGAACAGTTTCTTCTATCAACCGATCCAGGGCTTTTTCTAAACCACCGCCGTCCGCCGGGAACACCGCGTCCAGCGTTGCCGTTTTGAAAAGGTCCGGTTTAAGCTCTTTCAGCCGGTCAAGGTCCTCCGGCGTCAGGATGGGGTTCAAGACCTTGATGCGGCGGCAGTGCGCCTCGGTTTCGTCGAGGAGATTTTCCTGGGGGCCCACAAAGCTGGTCAGGGTCATCACCAGTTCCTCCCGGATGGAGTCGATGGCGGGGTTAGTCACCTGGGCGAAAACCTGTTTGAAGTAGGAGTAGAGCCGCTGGTTCTTATCGGAAAACACCGCCAGAGGGGTGTCGGTGCCCATGGACGAGGTCGGTTCCTGGGCGTTTATCGTCATGGGCAGGAGGAGCTGATCCCGGTCTTCCCGGCTGTATCCGAAGGAATGTTCCATAAAAAGAAGGTCCGCATCGGTTTTTATCGAGGGATCATCAAAAGAGAGGCCGTTTTTATCATCATCAGCCTGATTCAGGGTGATAGTTTGCCCGGCTATCCATTGACTGTAGGGCTTTTTGCGGCAAACCTCCTCTTTTACCTCCGCATCGGGGATGATCCGGCCTTCCAGGAGGTCCACCAGCAGCAATTTTCCCGGCATAAGGCGGCCTTTGTACCTAACTTCGCTGCTTTCAAAGTCCTGAACCCCGGTTTCCGAGGCCATGACGATAAGATCGTCCCGGGTAATCGTGTAGCGGGAGGGCCTGAGGCCGTTGCGATCCAGGGTTCCCCCCACATAGCGGCCGTCACAGAAGACCATGGAGGCGGGGCCGTCCCAGGGTTCCATGATACAGGCGTGGTACTCGTAAAAATCCTTCAGTGTTTGGGGGATGGGGTTCCGGTCGTTCCATGACTCGGGGATCAGCATCATCAGGGCGTGGGGCAGGCTGCGGCCCGACATGACCAAAAGCTCCAGGGCGTTATCGAAACTCGCCGAATCGCTGCGGCCCGGCTCTATCACCGGGAGTATGTCTTTTAAGGAGGCGCCGAAGCGGGGATGGCTGAAAAGGGCCTCCCGGGCGCTCATCCAGAAACGGTTCCCCTTGACGGTGTTGATTTCGCCGTTGTGGGCCACAAAGCGGAAGGGCTGGGCCAGGGGCCAGTTGGGGAAGGTATTGGTGGAAAACCGGGAATGGACCAGGGCCACGGCGGTTTTTAATGCCTCGTTTTGCAGCTCCGGAAAATAATCCTTAAGCTGGGTGGGCATGAGCATCCCCTTGTAGACAATAGTCCGGGACGAAAGGGAGGGAAGATAACATTCCCCGGAGGGCAGCGCTGCTCCAGCAATTTCCGGGGCTTCCCGCAGGTTTTTTTCAAGCTTTTTGCGGAAAATATAGAGCCTAAACTCCAGATCGGAGACCAATTCATCACTTTTTTCAGACGCGTTTGGTGCAACGCCGTTTTTTTGCACAAGGAAAATTTGCCTGATGAGCGGTTCGGCGGACTTGGCTATGGTCCCGATAAGCGCCCCGTTGACCGGCACCTCGCGAAAAGCCAGTACCGCAAGGCCCGTGGCAGTGGCAATATCATCAATAGTTTTAAGGATAAAGGTTTCGAGTTCCACATTCCGGGGCAAAAATACCAGCCCCGTGCCGTAGGAACCCGGTTCGCCCAGGTTTTGGACGAGGCTTTTATAAAAATCGTGGGGAATCTGCATGAGGACGCCGGAACCGTCGCCGGTTTTATTGTCGGCGCTCTCGGCCCCCCGGTGTTCCATCCGTTCCAGGACTTCCAGCCCCCGTTTCAGTATGGTATGGGAGGGGCGGCCCTTAATATCGGCCACAAAACCTATCCCGCAGGAGTCGTGCTCGTCTTCGCTTCGGTATAAACCACCCTTATTTCTGTTCATAATGGCTCCTTTATCAGCGATATTACTATATGAGAAGATGGGTAAATATTCAATAATGCTGCCCAGGGCTCTTTAGAAGAGCCCATTACACAATATTTCGATTTCAGGTAGAATATTCTCATGTTACAGATAAACCGGCAGCTTACCCCCCCCCCCGTTAACCGACGGATTGCGCACCTCTTTCTTGCTAAAGGGGTAGGGAGCAGCCGCGTATGAGTAAAACTTCGCCTATCCTTATTTGGGAACTGACCCGCGCCGCTTCCAGCATCGCCGCCTGGTGGGTGCTGTTTTACTGGATGCACCGGCCCGCCGGCGGCGTCTTCCCTGCGGGAGCGGTGTGGCAGTAACAAGAGAACGCGGCGTGTAGTGTCGGCAGCCGTCCCCGGGGAATCCTGGGGACGGCTTTTTTTTGCGGGTGGCCTTACCTTTGAGGCTTTTTCAGCATTTGCAAGCCCTAATACTTGTGGTATACTATAAACCATGAGCGATGATCGCATAAATTGGCACGGCGCTTTCTACGATGCAATCCGCCTCGAGCTGGAAGACTACCTTGACATTCTCACCTTCGAGTTTGAGCACCAGCTGAACACCGATCCCTTAATCATAGACGCGCTCATTCTAAAAAAGAAAAAACAAGTAGCCATAGAAAAGAACATAGCCGCCATTTTTAAAACGACAAATATTGTGGAATTCAAAAGCCCCGAAGACCATTTGTCCATAAGTGATTTCCATAAAGCCATAGCCTACACGCATTTGTATTGCGCCACAGTACAAGACGCGGACATAACTGACATCACGCTTACCTTTGTACTGACCCGCAAGCCCCGTGATGTGCTAAAACATAAGAAAAAATACTACGGGCAAGCAATGCCTATATAGATTCGGATCACATAAAAGCCTATTTGGATGTCATTTTAAAGGCGAACTACGATGCAATGGAGGCAATGAAAATGAACGAAACAAAAAAGTTTTATGAAGCGCTCGAACGGATGGGTGTAGCCGCCGAGTTTGAAGCGCGCGGTATCGCAAAAGGCCGCGAAGAAGGCCGCGAAGAAGGTATCGAGAAAGGCTTGCGGCTTACGGCAACGAATCTAAAAAAAACAGGGATGCCGCTTAAACAAATTGCCGATGTAACCGGTTTGCCTATGGCCGAACTGAAAGGGCTGTAATTTTTGCCCGTTTGTAGAAGATAGGGGAATTAATAGAGCCGGTGTAGCGGCTGGTCACCGTGGGCGCCTACCACCTCGCCGAGCCTGGGGTTTACGGTAAGGTCAAGGGCCTCAAGCGGTATCGCGCCAAGCAAAATCTCACCGGCGTTGGGAAGCATCAGGGCATCTTGCAAAAACCAACGGTCTTTCCACCAGATTTCCAGCGGCCCCACAATGGAACAATTGCATACACCTCCGTCTGCCAGCGTAACCGTTTCGGTTCCCTTTACTTTCAGCCCCAATTTGCGCCGAATCTCCTCGTTGATAACGATGTTCCACGCCCCGGTGTCCACCACTGCCTGAACGGTTTCCTGCCGCACTTCCGATCCTTTGATAAGCCCCTCGGCGGCTTTTTCAACATCCCACCCATTTTTCAGCGTTATTTCAGTATGAACATCGTACATCGTTTGCCCTCGTACCTTAGTATACCGCAAACCCGGCGATCCGGCAAGAATACCGGCGCTATAGGAAGCGCAGAGGAAAAAAGATGCCGCCGCCGAAAGGAGGAAAACGGCGGCGGCAAAATGTGTGTAGATCCCTGAAAGAGAACCCCAGGCCATCAGACTTTCGGTCTGCCGTCTGAACGGTTCTATAATTACAACAAGAATAAGGGCGGCAGGTTACATCGATTCCAGCAATTTCGTGTAAAATTGCAGGCCTTTGATGAGGTTTTCTTCGGAGATACGCTCGTCGTGGCCGTGTATGCCGCTCATATCATCGGGACCCAGTTTGTAAGGGTTAAACCGGAAGATGCTGCCGGTGATTTCCTTGTAGTGCCGGGAGTCGGTGGTGGCCACCATGAGGAACGGCGTCATAATGGTGCCGGGCCATGCCGATTCCAGGGCCGCCGCCAGATCCTTCCAACCGGGCTGGTCACTACCATGCTGGCCTGTACCGCGGTACGCCGGATTTGCCCTTGTCGGCTCCGATGCCGTTCCGTGAATACTCACCGTTACCCGGTCATCGTTAATCACTTTTTTGATGAAGGCTATGGCCCGTTCAATAGTCCAGGATGGCAAGAGCCGCAGGTTGATTACCGCCTTGACCTCCGAGGGCATCACGTTATCGGCGGCGCTTCCCTTGAGCTGGGTCATGGCCACGGTGGTCCGCAGCATAGCTATTGTCGTGGGGCTGGAGGCGGCGGCGGCAAAAAAGAGCGGCCCCAAAAGCCGGGCATGACGCATAGCGAAGCCCTGTATGCCCCCCGAAAGAGGACCAATCCGCCGGAAAAAACGTTCCACCGAGGGGATAAGTTCAAAAGGAAAAGGCTTTTTGGCGATCCGGCATAACGCTTTTGCCAGCACCGCCGCAGCCTGCACCTTTGGCGGCCTTGAGGCGTGCCCCGGTTTCTGGACCGCCGTTAAAGCAAGGCTGAGGTAGCCCTTTTCTTCGATGCTGACCAGCGCCAGGGGCGAATCTACACCCTTGATCTGGTTCACCCCTATGGGCGTACCTTCGTCCAGAAGCCAGTCGAAGCGCAGATTTTTGGCGGCCAGCCATTTGGCATTTTGCACGGCCCCTATCGGCCCGGCCCGTTCCTCGTCACCCCCAAAGGCAAACCAGATATCCCGTGTGGGCTTGAAGTTCATCGTACAGAGCTTTTCCGCCCCCTCCATCAGGCTGATAAGGGTGGCCTTCATGTCCAGCGTTCCCCGGCCGTACACAAAACCGTCTTTTACCTCGGCGCCGAAGGGATCCACGGACCACTTTTCTGTTTCCGCCGGCACCACATCGTAATGGGCCAGAAACAGCACCGGGCTGTCCGAGCCGCCGCCGCTTCCCGGCCAGTGATATATCACCGAGTAGGGGCTTAAAACCCACCGTTCCGCCGTTTTGTGAAAAGCGGGGTACGCCGTAACGAGAAATTCCTGAAAACGGACCAGCGGAGCCTCTGCTGCGGCTTCCCCTTTCTGCGCTCCCGCAGGCCACCATGTGGGGATTTTCACCGCCTCGCGAAATCGTTCAATAAAATCCATAGGGGAAGTATGAATCAAAGGTGAAAAAATTTATAGAGTATCCCCGAAACATCTGCCTGATTTTTATTTGTCCGCAGCAACGCGACGCCTTTGTTTCCGGCCGCCTCCAGCGTGTCGGGAGGGATAGTCTGATTATTGCAGATGATCACCGCGGGGAGCTTTTTAACACAGGCCACGGCGATGGTATTTCTGTGGGCCTGTACGGTGATAAGCACATTCCCGCCTTCGGCATGGGCCAAAACATCTGAAAGAAGGTCCGAAGAGTAGGCCCCGGTGAGGGGAATATCATCAAAATGATCCTGAACCAGCTCCGCTCCCAGGGCGGCGGCGGCTTCTCGGATGGTCATTTTTCCAGAATATACCGGTCTATGATTTCCGCCACCCCATCGTCATCGTTGGTTTTTTCCGTCACCAGGTCGGCTATTTCTTTGATCCGGTCGTCGCCGTTGGCTATGGCCACCCCGACGCCGGCCCAACGGATCATAGATTCGTCGTTCATGGAATCGCCGATGGCCAGCACCGCCTCCTGCTCAATACCCAGGGTTTCCGCCAATTTTGCCAGGGCGATGCCCTTATCGGTCCGGGCGGGAAGTATCTCCAAAAAGTAGGGTTTGCTGGTAAAAAGGGTCGCTTCGTCCCCCAAATACGTCCGGAGTATGCTTTCCAGGGGCTTTAAGAGCATGGGATCCCCGGGAATGAGCAGTTTATAACAGCCCCGGGCCACCATATCCCTGAAATTTTCCGAAACAACCTGCTTGAGCCCGGTGATTTTCTGGTCGTAGTTGGCAAATTCATTGGACCGGGAGACATAAATGGTGTCATCTTCGTAAATCTGGACAGCAAAGCCCTCGGCATCGGCCAAATCGCAGGCAAAAAGGCCCACTTTTGGGTCAATTTGGATATTGTAGATGATTTTTCCGGTGTCACTTTCCTGAATAACAGCGCCGTTGTTGCAGATAAGGTAACCGGACCGTTTGTTCATCCCTAAAACTTTGGAAAACTGTTCCATGGCCGCCGGGACCCTGCCCGAGGCCAGCACCACTACCACCCCCGCAGACTCAGCCC
>BNUV01000009.1 GCA_025997615.1 Spirochaetia bacterium | reverse complement strand
TTAGACTTTTACGTTCAACCCAAACAGACCAGAAGCGAAGTACCAGACGAAAACAATTCAAGGCGGCGCTCAATCAAGATTTCCTTCATGACGTTTTATTTGGCAAATGTTAAATGCTTTTGCCCTGTATTGCTGCCTCCTTGCCCCCCTTGACCCTCGTGGCAAGGCAACGTAAATTTTCAGTATGAGTATGCTGTGGCCCCTGCGGGCGGTCCTTTTTGTCTACGAGCTGGTCCGCTTTGCCGCTTTGGTTGGCCTGCTGGCGGTTTTGGGAATCCCCGGGGAGGGGACCTTCCCGTGGCTGGTCTGTTTGAGCCCCAACGCCCTTTTCCCGCTGATGGCCCTTTTTATCTGGCTTAAACCCGCCGATTACCGGGGTTTTATCCCCCTTTATGTGGCGGGGAAGTTTTTATCCGTGGCGGTTTTTGTTTCCTGGTGCGTTTTTTCGTTTAAATCCCTGTTCCAGAGCCTTCCGTTGCTCAGAGTCGAGGTAATTGCGGCCCTGGGAGGGGCGTTTATCATAAGTTCTGTCGATATTCTCGGCTCTGCCGGGGCGTTGGCGCTGTTGAAGCGGATGGAATCGTCCCCGCCGGAGATTCTTCCGGCGGAAAGACCGGCAAATGAACCGGCTGAAGGAGGCCTCTGATGCGTATTATTCCTATAGCGAGCGGTAAAGGCGGGGTGGGAAAATCCCTCCTGTCGGCGAATTTGGGAGTGGCTTTTGCCCAGGCGGGGCAGCGGGTGGTGCTGGTGGACCTGGACCTGGGGGCCAGCAACCTGCATTTGGTGTTGGGCCATCAGGCGCCCAAAACGGGAATCGGCACCTTTCTGAACGATATAAAATCGGACTTTTCAACGGTGATTGCCGATACCGATGTCCGGGGCCTCCGTTTTGTTCCCGGCGATACGGAAATTCCCGGCACCGCCAATCTCAAAGCGTCCCAGCGGAAAGCCCTGGTGAAACGGCTTTTGGCGCTGGAAGCGGATACGGATATTTTGATTCTGGATCTGGGGGCGGGGACCCATCAATCTATTCTGGATTTTTTCCTCCTCTCGGGTCAGGGCATCATCGTCAGCGCTCCTGCGGTAACGGCGGTGTTGAACGCCTATGTGTTTTTGAAAAACACGGTGTTCCGGCTGATGTATACGGTTTTTGCAAAAGGAACCGCCGCCTATGACTATCTGGATAAGATGCGCAAGGACGGATCGGGGCATCAACATTTGTATATTCCAAAAATGCTGCCGGAGATAAAAAATCTGGACAAGGTATCCCACGAAAAATTTATGGACCATATAAGCCGCCTCCATCCCCGTTTGGTGATGAACATGATCGACGATCCCAAAGACGCCGATGTGGCCATGAAAATTCGCCGTTCCTGCGAAGAATATCTGGATCTTAAAATCGAACACCTGGGGGTGATTTACCGGGACACGCTTCAGGACAAGGCCCTGTCATCGCGGCTGCCCATTCTGCTTTACAAGCCCCAGTCCATTTTGTCCCAGGGGATTTACCGCATCGCCGATAAAATTCTTGAATCCGATGAGGGCAAACTCGTGCTTGATATGGCCGAGATCGAAAACAGCTTTCAGGAAGCCGGGGTGGAAGCGGAGATCGATTTTGAAAATAAAATGGATTATGTTGAAGACCTGCTCCACTCAGGCGCCCTGACACCGGGGGACATGGTGGAAACGGTAAAATCCCAGCAATTTGAAATATCGAAGCTGCGAAAAGAAAATAACTTTCTTAAGCTGAAAATTTCCCAGGCTATAGCCCGGGGTTTTGATGCGTAATCCATTGAACTTTCCGTCCTGGCTCAAGCCGGAGATCATCCCCGGTCTGCCTTTCCGCTGGTACGGTCTCATGTATATCGTGGCCTTTGCCATCGCTTTTTTCCTCTACCGCCGCCAGGTGCGGGAACGGAATTTCCCCATGAACGATGATCAACTTTCGAGCCTTTTCGGCTGGGGCATCCTCTGTCTTTTATTGGGGGCCCGGCTGGTGGCGGCCATCGTGTATGAAACCAGTGATATTTATGCGAGGCAGCCCTGGCTGGTTTTTTGGCCCTTCCGGAACGGCCGGTTCACCGGATTCCAGGGCATGAGTTACCACGGCGGCGTCATCGGCGGCATTCTTTCGATACTGATCTACAGCCGCATCAAGCGCTGGGACTACCGTGAAATTGGCGATATGTATGCTGCCAGCATTCCCCTGGGTTTTACCTTTGGCCGTCTGGGGAATTTTATCAACGGCGAACTTTTCGGGCGCATCACCGCAAGCCCCCTGGGGATGATCTTTCCCGATGGCGGCATATCCCCCGGCGCCAAAGATTGGCAGCTTATCCGGGACGGCGCCGCATCCATGGGCCTTGTGGATGCCTCCTACACCGGAGTCCTGAACCTGCCCCGGCACCCTTCCCAGCTTTACGAGGCTTTTTTCGAGGGCGTCATCCTCTGGGCCATCATCTGGTTTTTCCGGAACCGCAAACCCTTCAAGGGATTTTTGGTCAGCCTCTATCTTATGGGCTACGGTTTTTTCCGCTTCTTTATCGAATATTTCCGCGAGCCCGATGCCGAATTAGGCTACCGTATTTCCTTTGTTTCCCACAATCTCCCTCAGGCTTTATCCCACCCCCTGTTAAGTTTTTCCACCGGCCAGATCTTCTGCATAGGGATGATCCTTCTGGGCCTTCTTTGGTTATTCATCGCCTCAAGGCTGCCCAACCGGGAACCGGTGCGGGTGTACCCCGGTGTGAACACACCTGGTGTGAACGCTCTCGCTGTAGACCCTGAACGGCAAAAGGAAAAAGGCGCGGCCCGGAACAGCCGGCGCAAACTGCGGAAGGCACTGAAACGGTGACTGACGCCAAGCTCCTGCGGATAGTAGTTGTCTTTTTTATCCTTGCTTCATGCCAAACATCCCAATTGCCCAATGTTTCGGTTTTGCCCGGGCCGGAGATTCCGGTTTCCCCGCCGGAGGAGGCCCCGCCGATACAAGAGCCGCCTCCCCGCGACAGCCTTACCCTGGTTGCGGCGGGGGATAATCTTTTTCACGAAACGCTGCTGGCATCTTCGCGGGGGAAAGAGGGCTACAATTTTGCCCCTGTTTATGCGGAGGTAAAAAGCCTTGTCGAAAAGGCGGATCTGGCTTTTATCAATCAGGAAACGGTGATGGGGGGAGAAAAGCTCGGCTACTCGGGTTATCCGCAATTTAACACCCCCCAGGCGCTGGCAAAAACCCTGGCTGAGACCGGTTTTGACATTGTGAATCACGCGAACAACCACGCCATGGACAAAGGCGGGGCGGGGCTTCTGGCGACCCTGGATGCCTGGGATGCGATTCCCGGCGTAAGGTATCTGGGAGTACAGAAAACCGCGGAAAAGCCGCAGCTTATCATCACCAAAAACAATATAAGCCTGGGTTTTCTGGCCTACACCTACGGTACCAACGGCCTGGCGCTCCCCAAAGACAAGCCCTGGCTGGTTTCCCTTATCAACCGGGAAAACATGGCGAAGGAGATTGATGCCCTGCGTCCCCTCTGCGATTTTTTGATTGTCTCCATGCATTGGGGCGATGAATACGCTGCCGATCCTTCCGCCGGTCAAACAAGCCTCGCTGCTTTTCTCGCCGAACACAATGTCGATCTGGTAATTGGGCATCATCCCCATGTGCTCCAGCGTTTTGAATTGATCCCCCGCGCAGACGGAAAAAATACTTACTGCTTTTATTCCCTCGGTAATTTTGCATCCAACCAACTGCGAAAAGAAACCATTCTCGGCGGCCTTATGTATGTAAAATTCCTCAAGGAAGGGCAGGAAACTTCCATTGCCGATGCGGGCCTTATCCCGATGGTATGTCATTTTGATGCATACCTTGCCAACACACGGGTCTTCCCCCTTTACTCCTACACCGAAGATCTGCTGGGAAAACACTGGTACCATATCCGGGACAAAAGTCTAAGCCTCGAATATTTTTCTCAAGTGTCGGAAAAACTCAAGGTAAAGGTGATTTCGCAGAACCCCTTTGCTGAGGAGAAAACAAGCGCGCAATGATCATCAGAGTGTTTTCAAATATATACTTTTTATCCCGCTTTACACTATAATCATCTTATGCGTTATTACAGTACCCGCGGCAAAGGCGAGGGGGTCAGTTTCGCGGCGGCGGCGTTGACCGGCCTGGCGCCTGACGGCGGGCTTTTTGTTCCGGAAGAAATTAAGCGGTATGCCCCGGCGGTGTTGACATCCCTGGGGACCATGGGTTTCCACGACATTGCGGTGGAATCGATCCGGCCTTTTGTGGAAGATGATATTCCCCCCACGGTGCTGGAGGATCTGGTTCACGGGGCCTTTCCTTTTGAGGCGCCGCTGGTGGCGGTGGGGGACCGGCTGGTGCTGGAACTTTTTCACGGGCCCACGGCGGCGTTTAAGGACTTTGGCGCCCGGTTTATGGCCCGGGCCTTTGCATACCTGCGCCGGGGGGAAGACCGGCCCCTGCACATCCTCGTGGCCACTTCCGGGGATACCGGCGGGGCGGTGGCGGACGGGTTTTTCGGCCTTGAAGGCATAGCGGTGACGGTGCTTTACCCCAAAGGCCGGGTATCACCGCTGCAGGAAAAACAGATCGCCGGACTGGGGGGCAATGTTTCCGCGCTGGCGGTGGAAGGAAGTTTTGATGATTGCCAGCGTTTGGTAAAGGCGGCTTTTTCCGATGAGGGTTTAAGGAAACGGCTGGTTCTTTCATCGGCCAATTCGATAAATGTCGCCCGGCTGATACCGCAGACGGTGTACTATGCAGCGGCGGCGGGCAAAGTTTTGGGCGGTCATTTTGATGCCGACGGAGAAGCGACGCCCCGGATTGCGCACGCTATTGCGCACGCTATTGCGCACGCTGCTGCGAACGCTGTCCGTGGTATTGGTTCTATCAGCATGAAAGGGCCTTTAACCCTTTGCGTTCCTTCGGGCAACTTCGGGAACCTGACCGCGGGGCTTTACGCCCTTAAAATGGGAGCTCCTATCCGGGGCTTTATCGCCGCTACCAACATCAACAAAACCGTGCCCGATTATCTTTCCAGCGGCATCTACGAGGCCCGCTCTTCTCTGGCGACCATTTCCAATGCCATGGACGTGGGGGCGCCCAGCAATTTTGAACGGATGACGGCCCACTGGCCGCTGGAAGAACTGCGGAGAATGATCAAAGGAATTTTTATTTCTGATGATGACACCCGGCGGACAATGGCGGCGGTATACAGCGGGAGCGGTTATTTTCTCGACCCCCACGGGGCGGTGGCCTGGGCTGCGGCAGACAAACTTATCGCCGCCGGCGATTTACCCGGGGGGCCGCTGGCGGGACCGCTGGCGGTATTGGCGACGGCGCATCCGGCGAAGTTTGCCGAAGTTGTGGAGCCCGTAGCCGGTCCGCCGCCTATGCTCCCTTCCCTGAAAAAAGTCCAGGAGCGAAAGGCCTCGGCCCGGACCATCCCGGCGGAACTTTCCGCCTTAATTGATGCGCTATCAATCACTGCTCAATAAAAGGAGTATACAATGAAACTTTGTCACTGCGGTTCAGGACTGCCTTACGATGAATGTTGCGGCCCCTTTATTTTGGGGACTTCTCTGCCCCCCACGGCGGAAGCCTTAATGCGGAGCCGGTATTCTGCCTATGTGGAACACGCCATCGACTATATTATTGATACCTGTGTGGACGAGGGGCGGCAGAAGATCGATTACAAGCAGACGAAGGATTGGAGTGAACGCTCCCGGTGGATGGGCCTGAAAATTTTGTCCGTGGAAAAAGGCGGCGTTATCGATACCGAGGGGACGGTGGAATTTGAGGCGGAATACGAGCGGGAGGGCCTTAAAGATGTGCACCACGAAAAAGCATCGTTCACCAAAAAAGACGGGCGTTGGCTCTACGACGATGGCCAGGTGGCGGCCCGGACCATCGTGCGCTCAGGCCCCCGCATAGGCCGCAACGAACCCTGCCCCTGCGGCAGCGGGAAAAAATACAAGTTCTGCCACGGCCGCCCGAGCTAGGCGGCTCCTCCAGGAGCCGCTCCTACCGTCCCCGTTTCTTCCAGCGTATGTAGACCTGGCGGCCGGTGCCGTTTTCCTGGGGGCGTTCTTCCAGCTCGAACTGGGGGATGGTCCGGAACAGGTCCGCCAGTTTGCGGAAGCCGTAGTTGCGGGGATCAAACTCGCTGGAACGGTTGGAGATTTTTTGACCTACGCCGCCGAGGTATGCCCAGCCGGATTCATCGGCAAGATCGTCCACGGAATCCCGGAGGAGTTTTAAAAGTTTACGGTCTACTTTAAATTCCTTGCGGGGTTTTGCGGCGGGCCGGGCTTCGTCTTCATCGGCCTCTTCCTGGGCCTCTTTAAGAATTTCAGTGTAGATGAATTTGTCACAGACCGAAACGAAGGCCCGGGGCGTTTTCTTTTCGCCGAAGCCGTAGACGATGCGGCCCGATTCACGGAGGCGGGCGGCCAGACGGGTAAAATCGGAATCGCTGGAGACGATGCAGAAACCGTCAAGTTTTTCGCTGTAGAGCAGATCCATGGCGTCGATGATCATCGCCGAGTCCGTGGCGTTTTTTCCGGTGGTATAGGAAAATTGCTGGATGGGCTGTATGGCGTATTCCAGGAGACGTTCTTTCCAGGATCGCAGGTTGGTGCTGGTCCAGTCGCCGTAAATTCGTTTGACGCTGGAGATACCGTATTTGGCGACTTCGCCCAGAAGACCTTCGATGATGGCGGGCTGGGTGTTGTCGGCGTCGATAAGGACCGCCAGTTTGGCCTGGCCCATTTCTGTTTGCTGACTGGAAAATGGTAATAATGGCATAATTCCTTCTTTATTCCTCAAAAATTGATTGCTTGATCCGCCGTAACAGGCTGATCTTTCCCAACGGAAGGCGAAGTTCCCGGCCTTCAGCCGCTTCATCACCCTGGGTGTCGCCCTGAGCGCCCGGCAGGGCCTTTATGACGAGCACGCCCTCGCCGCCTTGTTTTTCCAGCGCCGCCGGTATGCCCATGGTCCGTCCGGTTTTGCCGCCGCCTTCTGTCCAGAGTACTTCAATGACGGACTTTGATGCTATAGCCTGTTTGGCGATGGAAGCTTTGCCCACATAATCCAGCCCCCGGGCTTCCAGTTTTTCATAGCGGATGGAGGCGCTCTCGAGCTGCGATTCAAAGAGGATCAACCGGCGGTCGATCCGGGCGGCGAGCTCTTCCCGTTCCTGTTTGGGGATGCTAAGGCGGCCGAGGGCCGAGCGGAATTTTTCCTTCAGTATATCAACATCAGCGTTAGGGGTAGTACCGGCAGTGTTAGGGGGAACGCTGGCAGCGTTAGGGGGAACGATGCGTCCTCCCAACGAAGGAAACACCGAGAGGCCGCCTTCGGAATTGCCGGACCAGTCCCGCCGGGCGACAATATCCACGCCGGCCTTTTTCAGGGCCTCTTCGGCGGCGGCGCTTTCGGCGATATTCAAAAGATAAATCCCCGGCGCCAGTGTCTGCCGGATCATGGAGGCCAGCGGCTCGGCCTCTGCCAGATAGCGCCGGTCTTCGGCCAGGTTCAACACCACCCCTTCGTAGAGGGAAACGGCGGCGTAACGGCTTTCCCAATCCTTCAATGTCCAGCTTAGGTTGTCGTCCAGCCGGTTTCCCGAAAGCCGGGACAAAAGCTCCGTCATGGCCGCCGCCGTGGTGCCCCGGTTAAAGCCCCGGACTACCGACGAGCGGGTCACTTCAAAACGGACCACGGCGCCGGTTTCCCGGAGGGTACAGAACCGGGCCAGAGACAAGGCATAGTCAAAGGGTATCTCCGGGTAGAGGATGCAGGAAAGCGGCGTATCCATGGCCAATAATTCCGTGTCACGGGTTGTTTTTTCTACGATGGAGGGGGGGGCAAGGGCAAAACACGGAATACCGGCATTATCATCATGATGGGGGATATTGATGAGGATGCCCGTTTCTTCCAGAGATTTTATCAGCCGGTCTATGTCGATTTCTTCCTGCCTGCCAAGCCAGTCTGCATTGTCCCGGTTTTTTTCCCGCCCTCCGGTTCCGATCATGCGCTTAATTGTAAGCTGGGGATAACATTGATCCGGGGCTAACTGCCCCAGGAGCCGGTGGAGGATCACGGCAGTATTTTTGATCCGGTTCCGGCGGAAGTAAGCGTCCGGGCTGTTTTCTTCCGCCGCCGCATCCGTGGACAAATACAAACCGGCGGCAAAATATTCAAGCCGTTCTCCGGGGGACAGGGCGGCAAAGGCGTTAAGCCGCGATTCCGCCGCCTTGAGATGTTCACCTTCCCGCTGCAAAATCAAGAGGGCCTGAAACGCCGCCGTCAGGGTGCTGAACAAACCGCCGGGGAAAAAAATCTCCCCCGAATCAAGAATTCTTTTACGGATGCCGCTGCCGGCCCGGAAAAATTCCGGCTCCTCAAACACAAAGGCCAGAAACGCCGCCAGGTTTCTATCGCCAAAAGGACGGGGCCGGTTATCATCATGATGAATTTCCTTTTCCAGCGGAAAAGACGGAAAGAGAATTTTTGGATCCGCTATGCAGGACGACAGCACCGGTTCAAGAACCGGATTCAAAGCCAGGTGAAAAAAACTTTTTTCGTCGCGGAAACGGTAGATGATAAATCGTTCTTCCAGATTCAGCAGAATACCGTGGAGCTCACCGTAGCTCATTTCGCCGGTAAAAAATTTGTCGATTTCCCCCGGCGTTGGTTCATTCAACAGGGCCACGGCGGTGATCACCTGGCGATCTTTTTCGTTGATGTAAGCCGCTATTATTTGGCGGGTATCTTCCCGGGAAAGCAAAGCGGAAAGATCATCCATAAGGCGCTGTTTACTGAAGGGTGTTTTGATATTGCCGAAGATGCTCCGCATCAGATCGAAATAGGCATGATCCGGCAGGGCCAGCAATGCGGATCGCCATTCGGCGGGGGATCGGAAGAGGCCTTTCAATGGCCGCCTCCCTGGCCGCCCGTTTCTCCTATTCCACCGGAGGTCCAGTGCTGTATCGAATACTTGTAGCCCTGTTCCGCCAAAAACTTTTGCCGGTTAGCGGCGAAATCTTCCTCCACGGTGTAGCGTGAAACGACCGTGTAGAACCATGAGTTCCGCCCCCCCGACTGGGGATTCCCCGGCTCGCCCTTGGGCCTCAAGATACGGCCCAGCCGCTGGGCTTCTTCCTGCCGGGAACCGAAGGAGCCGGAAACCTGAATCGCCATGGAAGCGTCCGGCAGATCGATGGCGAAGTTGGCCACCTTGGAAACGACAATCACCCGGACTTCCCCTTTTCTGAAGGCTCCGTAAATTTTTTCCCGCTCGGCATTGGGAGTTTTTCCGGTGATAAGCGGCGCCGCCAACATTCGGGCCAGCTTTTCCAACTGGCTGATGTACTGCCCGATGACCAAAATCTGATCCGTGGAGTGATTTTCCACCAGCTGTTTTACCGCCCCTTCTTTGAAGGGATTTTCACTGGCAATACGGTACTTTTCCCGGGACGACGCCACGGCGTAGGGTATCTTGAGATTTTCCGGCAGGTCCAGCCGGATTTCGGTACAGAGGGCCTCGGCGATCCAGCCTTTGGTTTCCAGATCTTTCCAGGGCACATCGTAACGCTTGGGCCCCACCAGGCTGAAAACCGCATCTTCGGCGCCGTCTTCCCGGACCAGCGTGGCCGTAAGCCCCAGCCGCCTGACCGCCTGCAGCTCCGCCGTTACCCGGAACACCGGCGCGGGGAGCAGGTGAACTTCATCATAAATGATAAGACCCCAGGGCCGTTCCCGGAACAATTTGAAGTGGGGAAAATCCCCGGCCTTATCCGGCCTCCAGGTGATGATCTGGTAGGTAGCCACCGTCACCGGCGCCACCTCCTTGGTATCACCGGTGTACTCGGCAATTTGTTCGGGCCTAAGGCTTGTTTTGTCCAGCAGCTCCTCCATCCATTGATGAACCGCCGCCACATTGGTCGTCAAAATCAGCGTGTTGGTTTTGAGCATGGTCATAAAAACCATGCCTACCACGGTTTTGCCGGAACCGCAGGGCAGCACCACCACACCGTAGCCCGCGCCGGGGCCGCCGGAGCCCAGCACCGACTTGGCCGCCTCGATCTGGTAGTCCCGGGGGGAAAAGCCCTGCCCCAAAGAATTTTGCCGCCGGAGGTCCAGCTCCAGGGCCTCGCCCTTGATAAAAGGGGCCATATCCTGCACCGGCCAGCCCTGTTTGATAAGCTCCCGTTTAACGCTGCCCCGGTCCGTCAGCCGGAGGCGGAACCCCTCCGCCGTTTTGGTCAGGTATTTTTCCAGAACCTTCACCGCCCCAATTTCCGCCTTCACCGCCTCGTCATCCGCCACCAGGTACAGGTCGGGCAGATCGGTATCTGAGGTACCAGGCACCTCGGCGTCCGGCGCCGCAACAAGGCGGATCTTGCCGTAGCGGGCCATGGTATCGGCAAAGGTCTCGGTAATACCCGTGGGAATGGCATAGCGGGTATAGGCCTGGAGGGCTTTAATCACATCATCCGGGGAATAACCGGCCCCGGCGGCATTCCAGAGGGACAGGGGACTGATGCGGTAAGTGTGAATATGTTCCGGGGATTTCTCCAGTTCCGCAAAAGGAAGAATCGCCTCCCGGGCTTCTTCTGCCCGTTTACTGTGAACATCAAGCAAAAGGGTCTGATCACTCTGCACAATCAAGGGATTTTCCAGATCCGGAACTGTTTTTGTCATACTGTTAAGTATAATAGAAAAAAAGATAGAATTCTACCCAAAAAGACCCCTGGCGGTCATTTCAAGATAATGCTCTCCGCCGTATTGGGGGAATCCTTTTTTCATAACTTGTATGAATTCTTCACGCGTTTTTGCGGCGGCGGCGCTTTTTAGTTTTTTCAGATAATCTATCTTCATCTGCACGTCCGCCAAATCTTCGGGCGGATAATGGGAGCTGAGCATAAGGTCATAGCCCTTCTTGATACATTCAGAAAGTTTCTTCAGCTCCGCATCAAGATGACCTTTGCTAAAAATAATAGAATGTACATCGTGGCCCAGGAGGTGCAGGTACTTCACATTGATTTCGGGGATTTCAATATCAAACGCTTCGCGGGTCTCCTCGATGTTTATCTTTATGCCGGCTATGGACACATTTGTCCCGTCTATATAGTCTGTCACCTGGTTGATGGAAGGATCGAAGGCGCTCCCAAAGGTTTTGGCAAAATTCTCCACCATGGCTTTACCCTGGCCCCTCGCGCCGAACTCTTCGGCATTTCTGGTACTGTACCGTTTTGCCTCTTTGATAAAATTGACGCCGACCATGTGGTATGCCAAAAGCAGCCCTTCGACTTTGGCATCCAAACCACGCAGATAATTTTCCAGCTCGGCGAGGTTGTCAACGAAGCAGGGCGGTTCAATCACCAGGATCCTTTTTTCTTTTTCAAGGATCAGCGTAATGTCGCTCATGGCATCGTTGGTTTTATAGACCCGCAGGTCTATACGCTTAAACTGATAGTGATTGATTTCCCCCTTCTCCAGTTTGGTGGTCGTAAAATCGGTTTTTTTCATGAAGGCCTCCGTTGTTTTGTTATTTTAACTTTAAAGCCCTGCCGGAATATTTTGCCAATTATTCTGATTATTTTCGGAAAAGACTTGTCTGTTTCAAAACGTTCTCCATATGGGCACCCATTTTTGAGATTTTTCTTGACGGCGGGGAAAAATCGTGCTATACTATGATTATCCAGTTTGGAAAAAAGTAAATCTTTTCTTTTGGACTAAACCGTGCAGTATTTTGATACTCATGCCCATATTGGGCTTATTTGTGAAGATCCTATTGAACAACTCATCGTAATCCAGGAGGCCCGGCAGGCTTCTGTGGGTCGGATTGTATCCATTTGTAACAGCCTCCACGACTTTACGACGGTTTACGATAACCTTAAATCCGCCGCCAATGTGTATCATGCGGTGGGCGTTTCCCCGTCGGAGGTGCAAAATCCCGGCAAAGACTGGCTTTCTACCATTGAACAGCACGTCCGGCTCCCCCGGGTGGCGGCTATTGGGGAGATAGGTCTGGACTATTACCGCAAATTCGGGGATAAAAAGTCCCAGATCGAGCTTTTTATCACCCAGCTTGACCTGGCGGCCAAGCTCAATATGCCGGTGATCATCCATAACCGGGATGCGGGGCACGATGTTTTGGACATTCTCCGGGACCGGCTGCCACCCAAAGGCGGGGTTCTCCACTGCTACTCCGAGGATGCGGCCTACGCCAAAAGGGCGCTGGAAATGAACCTTTACTTCTCCTTTGCGGGGAATTTGACCTACCGGAATGCCCGGAATCTCCACGAAACCATAGGCGTTTTGCCCCTGGACCGCATTTTGATAGAATCCGAAAGCCCGTTCATGGTCCCCGCGGACTACCGGGGCAAGCGAAATATGCCCAAATACCTCCCCATGACCGCCCGTTTTCTGGCGGAAATGCTGGAAATGGACGAAGCCGAGCTGGCCGCCGTCCTTTGGGATAATTCCAACCGCTTTTTCGGATTAGGTGACTGACGGAGGTGCCTGGCACCCTGTCCGGATTGGTGCCCTGAAACTGCCCGGCAACCTCTTTTTGGCCCCGGTGGCGGGTTATACGGACCGGGCGTTCAGGCTGATCTGCGGGGAAGAAGGGGCGGATTTTTCCTTTACCGAGCTGGTTTCCTCCGAAGCTTTGGCGAGAAATTCCGCCCGCTACAGCTTGAGTGAAGCCTCTTCTACGGCGCCGCTCCCGGAAAATTTGCCTGCCGCTGCGGCGATTCTCCGCCGGGCCGGTGACGCTCCCTACGCCGTACAGCTCTTCGGGGCCGATCCGGAGATTATGCACAAAGCCGCCTTGTTAATCGCCCCTTTTCGCCCCGAAGCCATCGACATTAACGCCGGGTGCCCGGTGCCCAAGGTGACAAAAACCGGGGCCGGCTCGGCACTGATGAAGACCCCCCCACTGCTAGGCCGGATTGTGGAGGCGGTGGTCCGGGCGGCCGGCGCCTATACTTATCCTGTCCCGGTGACGGTGAAAATGCGCTCCGGCTGGGATGCTGCCTCGATTAACTATGCCGAATGTGCCCGCATTTGCCGGGAAGCCGGGGCCGCTATGGTGAGCCTTCACCCCCGGACCAGGGCGCAGGGCTACGGCGGCAAAAGCGATTGGACCCACCTTGCCGATTTGGTTTCCCGGATGGACATCCCCATCACCGGATCGGGGGATCTTTTTACGCCGGAAGACGCTGAAAAGATGTTCCGGGAAACCAGCTGTGCCGCGGTGATGTTCGCCCGTGGCGCAGAGGGGAACCCCTTCATTTTTTCCGCCGCCAAGGCCTTATTGCAAAGCGGCTCCTACGGCATACCCGGCGCCGGGCGGCGGCTGCAAACCGGGCTGCGGCATCTGGAGCTTTTGGCAGAGGACATAGGCGAATACGCCGCCTGCCGGGAAATGCGGAAACAGTTCTGCGCCTATACCAAGGGCTGTTTCGGCAGCCCCGGAATGACCGGCGGGGCGGCTCTGCGGGAAAAATTAGTCCACGCCGAAACTATCGCCCAGTATAAAGCGATTCTGGAAGGCTTTAACGCAGGTCTGGAAACAGAGCCGCCCTTTGACATATAATTAATCTATGAAATTTTCACTCTGTATTGATGCGGTATTTAAGGGGCAGCCTTTTTTGACGGGGCTGGAAAAAGCCAAAGATGCGGGGTTCCGGGCCTTCGAGTTTTGGGGCTGGTGGGATAAGGACATCAAAGCCATCGCAAAAAAGGCTGAAACCCTGTCCATGGAATGTGCAACCTTCTGCACCCGGTTTATCCCCCTTACCGATCCGGACCAGCGGGAGGCCTATCTTTCGGGCCTTAAGGAAACGCTGGAGACGGCAAAGATCCTCGGCTGCAAAAAAATCATTTCTCAGGTGGGGGATGACACCGGCAGGGACAGGGCGTTTCAGACTGCCTCAGTTGTGGAAGGGCTCAAGGCGGCGGCGCCCCTGCTGGAAAAAGCCGATGTCATTTTGATGATAGAACCCTTAAACGGCACTATCGATCATAAAGGCACTTTTCTGGAACGTTCCACCGAGGGCTTTGAAATTGTCGATCACGCCGCCAATGGTCAGGTAAAGCTCCTGTTTGACATCTACCATCAGCAGATCACCGAGGGTGATATTATCCGCCGTATCCAAAACGGCATTTCCCGGATCGGTCACTTCCACGCGGCGGGAAATCCGGGCCGGCACGAACCTTATACCGGGGAACTTGATTATCGAAATATCATTAAAGCGATCGATGCCTCTGGTTTTCCGGGTTATATGGGCCTTGAGTATTTTCCCGAGGCCAGCCCCGAAGAGGCCAGCCCCGAGGAAGGCATCAGCAAACTTAAAAGCTATTTGGGGATTTAACGGCATGAACCCACTCAGGCGGCCCTTCCGTTATCAATATGATAATGCGGTTATCTATCTTATTATCATCAACGTGGGGATTTTTGCCCTGCAATATCTCCTTTTCCCCTGGCTGAAATATTTTCTGGCCCTGACGCCCTTAGCGGTGTTCCGGGGCTGGATCTGGCAGTTTGTCACCTATATGTTTGCCCATGACGGCATCCGGCATATCCTTTTTAATATGCTGGCCCTGTTTATTTTTGGGACCCAGGTGGAACGGCACATGGGGAGCCGGGAATTCCTGCTGTACTATTTTATTACCGGTACTTTGTCCGGGGCCTTTTCATTTCTTTTGTACTGGTATATCAGTCCGGGGGTGCCGCTGCTCGGCGCTTCCGGGGCTATTTTTGCGGTGGAGCTGGCCTATGCGGCCTTTTTCCCCGACTCGGTGGTCTACATCTGGGGAATTTTGCCCCTGCGGGCGCCCTTGATGGTGATGGGATTCACGGCGCTGGAGCTGGTTTCGTCCGTGGCGGGGCGGTCGACCGGGGTGGCCCATCTGACCCATCTGGCAGGTTTTGCCTTTGGCTGGCTCTATTTTCTTGTCCGTTTCAGAATAAATCCCTGGAAATCCCTGTTCCACCGTTAGATAATTCGCCGATAATGAGGGTATGCGCCGCTTTTCGGGCCTTTTTGTCCGGCTGCTATTGGTTTTATTGATAATTTTCCCGGGTTCATCCCCAAAAATCGCCGCCCAGGAGGTACTCCGGGGGGAGGTGCGCATCGATCTGGAGCCAATTTACGGATCTTATGCCGATAGCGAATACCCCCTGAGCCCGGAAAGCGCCCGGCGGCGGGCTTTGGAGGAGGCGGCCCTGTTTTATTCCGCCATGATTTACGGATGGTCATTCAATTATGACATAGGTGAAAAGGCCCGGGGCATTGCGGAAGCCTTCGAGCTGACTCCTTTAGGTGCCGTCCGTTTTGGCGATCCGGGGCTTTTTGCCACCGATGCCGAGGTCCGTGACATGAGGCTCTACCTCTGGACCGATTACCGTTTGACCAGCGCCCAGCAAAACCGGGCCGCAAGCTGGAAAACCGGCACGATACGCCGGGTCCAGGCCATGGGTCACGGCCCGCTGGAACCGCCAGTGGCGGCCGCAGGCTGGCTGGGCGTTAAACAGAAAGCCCTGGAAGATGCCGCCCGCCAGGCCGTTCGGGCCATGCTCCGGGGCAGCGAACGGAACCGCCCCAAGGAAGCCCGGGGCCGCATCAGTCTGGTGGCCTTTCCCCGCTACTTCATGGACAGGGGAACCTGGGCCGCCGATGCCCGTTTCCAGGTAGAAGTGATAGAGATTGTTCCCTTCGCAGTGTATTAACCTAATAAATTGTATGGAAGAAGGGGGGGAGCGCCATGACCATAAAACCTGCGGCCCCGAGACTGCCTTCCTGACGTTCCTCCCAGAGGGCAAAAAGGGCGGTTTTTATACAGCCCAGGCCGGTATATACAAAACCTTCCGGCAGAGGGGGCAGATCAAAGGTTCCTGTTTCGATGATGCCGGAATTTTCACCTCCGCTTAGGGAATAAATACCCCGGCCATCGGGAAAGATGATCAAAGCAGCGCCGGAACGATAAAAGCCGGAAAGCTCCGTGAGGATTTCTCCTTCACCGGCGCCGGTGTTATCGGGGGCAAAATAACGGGGGCCCTGAAAATCGGGGGAAACAACGGCGGCTATATTCAGGTTATTCCGGTCCATCAGGGCAAAGGCTTCCCCAAGGATTTTAGCTAAAACCGCCGGAGCCTGCGAAACCCGTTCCAGAGCGGCGGAATTCCGGTAGGCCCCCAGGGATACGGCCTCCCCCGGGGAGTTAAAATCCATCATGCTGAAATAACGGATCCCAGGTTGTTCGGCCTTTCTTTGAATCCCCCGGAAATACCACCGGGAATCCGGGCCCCGGCGGAGGCCGTCTATCTCCCAGCCCTCGGCAGTAAGGGTCTCAAAGGCGGGTACCTTCATGGGTGCGGGCAAAGGGCTGCCCGGGAAAAGGCCCCGGACTGGGGGAACCGGTGGTTCCCCCTTCAAATCGCTGAAAAAATCGTTCCGGTAAAGAAGCGCCGCGGGAGTATCATCCAAAAGGAACAGGGCGCTGACGGTATAATTATTCCAGTAGACAGGATCCGCCGCCCTGAGGATGCCGGTAAGCCCCGCAGCATTACCATTTCCGGGGACAGCGGCGAGAAAGCCCTCCCGGTTCACTGCCATAACAAGCTGTTCTTTCCGGGGTAGGAGGGCGGTGATATACCGGGCTTCCGGCCAGGGTTCAAAGGGCTTAAGTTCAGCCTCGCTGGGGGAAAGAATTTGCCGGGGACCATCGTTGCCCAGGTCAAACCAGAGGGGCTGTACCCCGGCCTGCAGGATCAACCGGACAGGCCCCCCGGCGGCGGGAAAATTTTCGGCAGGAGTATTCCCCGCCGGATCATCAGCCTTTCTTTCATCAGTTTTTTCCGGGCTTACGGAAGGACGCCCGCAGGAACCACAGAAAAACAACGCCGGGAGAAGCAAAAAAAAGAAAAAAGCCCTCATGTTTATTTATCGGTATACAGCGGTTCTTTATTGAAAAGGGAGCCATATCCATGCTGATGGTGAACAACGGAGAATTCCCCCGGTTGATACAAACGTTTCCACCGAAGCGCCAATCTTGACCCGGATTTCACCCCCGGACTCCTTTACAAGAGCATCTGCAAAAGGGGAAGTCCCCGCCCAGGGGCCATCGGCTATGCCGGGGATGACCAGTTCCGTTCTTGCTTCGGGAACGAGCCGGCGACGATCAAATCCCGATTGCGCCGTTTTCCGGCCCACGGCCCTCCAGTCCACGACCCAGGGATCTTTGCGGACCGCTTCGGCAACCACCGGGTCTTCCAAGAGCCGCCGGAACCGGGGCCAGTCAAAAAGCTCCGGCCGTCTTACCGGTGAAGTGATTTCTCCGGCGACCCCCATTTCCCGGTAAAACCACGCGTCTACACCCCCGGGCCAGCTTAAAATGAGCCGGTCCGCCCGGGCATCAAAGGGAAAAATTGCCCCGGCGGGCCGCATTTGGCCTGGCAAAAGCCCCAGTTCCGGCCAGTAGGGATAAGCCAGAACCGCCGCGGCATATTCCGTCGCCAGTGAAATGCTTGGCAGCGAGCTTTCCACGGCAGTCTCTTCGCGACGGCGGCCTTCGGCATCCACCCATTCAAAACACCAGTGCGGCGCCGGAAGTACCTCCGCCCACGCCTCCGGCAAGGGAGGGAGCTCCGGGGTATAGGCGGCAGGAGAAACCGCCAATTCGCAGGCGGTAAACCAGAACCCGGCAAAAACCAAGGGAAAAAATAGATACTTCATCCCCCATATAGGGCATCATGCCGGGTTTTGCTTTAACAAATTAGTTATTTTTTTGCTTGACAGCCCCCTGAAAAGGCCCTATACTGTAGAGATAAACTAACTCTGGAGGAGGCCTCTATGGCTAAGGTAGAATTGAAAGGTATTAGTAAGGTCTATGATGGCAATGTGCGGGCGGTAGACAGCGCCAACATCGTCGTCGAAGACAAGGAATTCGTCGTTTTCGTCGGTCCTTCCGGGTGTGGAAAATCGACGACTCTGCGGATGGTAGCCGGTTTGGAAGATATCACCGAAGGTGAACTTTACATTGACGGCGAGCTGATGAACGACGTGCCCCCCAAAGACCGGAATATTGCCATGGTATTCCAGAATTATGCCCTGTATCCCCACATGACGGTCTATGAAAACATGGCTTTCGGTCTGCGGATAAAGAAAGTCCCCAAGGACGAAATCGACCGGCGGGTCAACGAGGCTGCCCGGATTCTTGACATCGAGAAGTTTCTGGACCGCAAACCCAAGGCTCTTTCCGGTGGTCAGCGTCAGCGGGTTGCTGTCGGCCGGGCCATTGTGCGGAACCCCAAGGTCTTCCTTTTTGATGAACCCCTCTCCAACCTGGACGCCAAGCTCCGGGTTTCCATGCGCGCCGAGCTTTCCAGCCTCCATATCCGGCTGAACGCCACCATGATCTACGTTACCCACGACCAGGTGGAAGCCATGACCATGGCCAGCAAGATCGTCGTTATGAAAGACGGCAAGATCCAGCAGATTGGAGCGCCCCTTGACCTCTACAATAACCCCGTGAACAAGTTTGTCGCCGGGTTTATCGGCTCCCCGCCCATGAACTTCCTCACCGTCAAAGTGGTGGAAAAGGGCGGCTCCCTGGTGCTGGAAGAAGGCTCCTTCGATATTAAACCCCCTGCGGATCAGGCCGCTATCCTCAAAAGGTATGTGGGCAAAGAGATTTTCTTCGGCATCCGGCCGGAAGATCTTACCTACACCACCTCCCCCGGTGAAAACAACCTCCCGGTGAAGATCACCGTAGTTGAGCCCCTGGGCGCCGACATTCACCTCTGGTTGACCACCAACACCCAGCCCCTCGTGGCCCGGACCGAACCCCATCACGCCTTTAAGGTGGGCGATGTGGCGAACTTTACCCCCCGGCTGGATAAAGCCCGGTATTTCGACAAAGAAACCGAACTTTCCATCCTGGCCGACGGGAAATAAGCTACACGGTAAACCGCTAGCAGTTTTAGAAGCCGCCCTTCGGGGCGGCTTTTTTTTTCAAATTAGCCATAAACCTTTACCCTCAGTAGGCAGTGTTGGGCGGGGAGCAAGAGCCTGCTCACGCAGGGGAGGGGCTGGCAAAAATAATCTGGAATTCCCCACCGGAGCAGACCATTTGCCCCTGGACCGCCACAAGCCAATTACCCACCCCGCAATCTTCCATCACTCCCGTCAACAAAGGCCTGAAACGCGCACCAACGGAAGGGCTGCGTAGGTGGATTCCACCAGCTATTTTTGCCAGCCCGGCCCCGCTCCCCGCCTGGAGACTGATCTAATGCCAAATACAGTCCATTGCCTCTTGCAATAAATACTATACAAATGTATAGTAAAAATATGCTCTATACTCTGGATGAACTTTTTGCCCTGCTCGATAAAACAGGTGATCCGGCCCTTCCGCCGCAATCCGCCCGGACACTCCTGCCGGACGATGCCGGACAAAAGACCCTGTTTGATGATGCTGCGCCGGCCTCCGGTTCAGGCGGCACATTCAGGCGGCCACCGCCGGGGCCGGGGCTTTATCTTTCAGGGAATTTGGACCTCGCCGGGTTACCCGAATCCGCCCGCCGCCTTTTCGATTTATCTGTCGATGCATATAGCGCTTTTGTCCATGTCTGGATGAGCGAATTGTCCATCGAGGCGGCGGCGATCCGTTTCGGGCGCAAGGTTTTAGCGGCAACTGACAGGCAGGGGGCGGAACGGGCCGCCACTGACCGGGGCGATCCCGATGTGCAGATCGTGCAGGAAACCGCCTACAAGGTTCAACGCGAAATTCACCGGCTTTTGGGCTTTCTCCGGTTTAGCTCAGGTCTGGAGGGCCTTTATACCGCCCGCTGCGCCCCGGATTACCTTGTTCTACCTGCCCTGGCTTCTCATTTTGTCCGCCGTTTTGGTGATACCCCCTGGGCGATCATCGACGAGAAACGAAACCTTTGCCTCAGGCGGCTGCCGGATGGTACAGCGGGCGGAGAACCGGAGCTCGTAATCGCTGGTTTTCCCCTAACTGATCCTCTGGGTCTGACGGATCCCTGGGATCTCGGGGATCCCTGGGAAAAGCTCTGGCGGCAGTATCACCGGGTGATAAATAACGAAAGCCGGAAGAACCCCGGTCTCCAGCGGCAGTTTATGCCCCTGCGGTACTGGAAATACCTCCCCGAGGTAGCAGGAAAGGACCGGGGCTTTCCGTAAAACTTTTCCGTCAATATAATGGAGTTGATGAGAAACTTACTCGGGGTTTTGTTGATCCTGTTCTGCGCCGCGCTGGGGGCCGAGCCGCTGGTTTTGTCTCTGGACGATGCGGTGGGGCGAATTCTGGATCAGAGTATCGATCTGCAGAGCCGTTCTCTGGATACTTCCTCTGCGAAATATGCGGCGGATCGTCTTTGGGCGGAAATTTTTCCCGGCATCAGCGCCACCGCGGGCCTGAGTTACGGTACGCCGCTTTTTTCAGGCGATGGTTTCAGGGCAAACGCGGACAACCTGGGCTATTCGACTTCTGTGGGGCTCAGTTTTTCCTTTAATGCGGGCCTGCCCTATGCCATGAAGATTCTGGAACTGGCCTACCGGACCCAGCTTTTGTCCTACGAAAACGCCCGGCGGCAACTGGAGATTCAGGCCGCCAAAGATTTTTTTGCCCTTATCACCGAAAGGGAGCGGCTTGTTCACCTGGAACAAATGTCGGAACTGGCGGAGCGGCAGCGGGAAAAATCCCGGATAGCCTTTCAAAACGGCCTCTCGGGGGAGCTGGCCTACCTCCAGAGCCGCCTGACCGCCGAAACTGCCCGGCTTAACCTGAACCAGGCCCGGACAAATTATACGACTCAACTGGGAACTTTCCTGAGCCTTTTGGGGCTTAATCAGACTGATGAGGTGGTCCTGGATGGGCTGATCAGCATAAATCATATAGTTATTGATGCTGATCAGCTTATTCCGGAGTATCTGGCGAAGCGGCCGGATATTCTGAGCCAGCGGCAAACTATCGAAAGGCTTGAATATACAAAAAGCCAGACACTGCTCAATGCCCGTGCCCCATCCCTCAGCCTTTCCGGCCAGTGGAGGGGCGGCAGTTCGGGTGCAGGCGGCCTCTCCGCGCCTTTTTCTGATACGCTTACCGGGAGTCTTACCCTTTCCATCCCCCTGGATAGCTGGATTCCGGGAACCAAAAAGGAACAGGGGATCCGCTCCGCCAATACGGAGCTTGAAAAGGCCACGCTGACCCTCCGGAACACGGAAACGAATGCCGCAAATCAGATCCGGTCTTTGGCGGCGAGCCTGCGGAATTCCTGGAGCACGGTGGAAATTTCCCGGCTGCGGGTGCAGATCGCCGAACGGACCTACGAACTGACGGAACAGGGCTTTCAACAGGGGGCGGTGGAGTATCTTACGCTGGAAGATACCCGGAATAGTATGTCCGAGGCAAGGCAGCAGCTTTTGACCAACGAGCTGGCCTATCAGAATATGATTCTGGATCTGGCCGCCGCCCTTAATATAGCCTGGAAAGATTTGATGAGGAGTGGTGCGTTACTTCGTAACGTTTCCGATTGACGTGGCAGCAGAGCTGCCGATTTTAGAGGAGTGTACCATGAGTAAATCGAAAGCATCCCGGGTTGTTACCCTGATTATTGTTTTATTGATACTGGCCCTGGCGGGGCTTATCGTCTATTCCCTTGTCGTTAAGCCGTCTTCCCGCCCGCAAGCGGCAGGCGGCGCCCAGGGCGGCCCTCCGGGCGGCGGCGCAGGTGCGGCGGCGGGTTCGGGGCGGCCCCAGGGCAGCGGCGGGGGAGCACCCCGGAATGTTACCGCCGTGCGGGTCAGCCCGGTAGCGCTGGGGACGATAGAAAACAGCGTGGTCATCAACGGGGATGTGCTGGCCCGGACCCAGGTCGCCATTTATCCCACGGTGGCGGGGAAATTGACGAGCCTCCGATTCCGTCCGGGAGACACGGTACGGCAGGGCGATACGGTGGGCATGGTCGATCCGTCCCGGCCGGGGGAGGTCTATTCCCAAAGCCCCGTGGTATCCACCATCGGCGGCACGGTTCTTTCGGCGCCGGTAAGCCCCGGCGACACGGTGAGCGCCTCGACTCCGGTAATCACCGTGGGGGATCTTTCGAGCCTGGTGCTGGAAACCAATGTGCCGGAGCGTTTTGTCAATGCCGCCCGGCTGGGCCTCGCCGCACAGGTGTCGCTGGAGGCATTGCCGGGGGAAACCTTTTCCGCCGTGGTGAACGAGGTCAGCCCCGTACTGGACCCCGCCAGCCGCACCCTGAGGATACGCCTCCGTTTTACCCGGCAGGATGAACGGATCCGGGCGGGGATGTTCGCCATGATAACCCTGGTTACCTCCAGCCGCAGAAATGTGCCGGTAATTCCCCGGGCGGCGGTGATCAACACCTACGGCGACTGGGTAGTGTTTACCGTGGACGAAAAAAACACCGCCCACCGGAAGGAAATCACCCTGGGGATGGAAAGTGAAACCCTGCTGGAAGTAACCGGCGGCCTTGAGCTGGGGGAAAAGGTGGTAATTGCCGGGCAGAATTTTCTTTCCGATAATGATACGGTCCGGCTGACCGAGTAAAACCGGTGCCTGGCATTCTTGCACTTCAAAAGCGCAAGCCGTTCCGCAGAAGGCTCGTAAGGGACAATGTGCGCCAGACTCACTTCTCAGTCAGCGTAATAGTCCCGTCCCAGTCATCAGGGGGCGGAGTTTTGGAGAATTCAACCGAGCGCTCAAAGTAGATCCGCGAAAGATAATCGTCTTTGTTTATCTCCATCGCTTTCCCGAAATATTCCTGGGCGGGTTTCCATTCGCGCATCTGGAACAGCCGCAGGCCATTGTTGTAATTGGCCAGAACATCCCGGTTTATCAGCAGGGAAGGTACAACCGGCAGATCGACAATTTCACCGGAACGGAGTACATTGCCCGAGTCGCCCTCAAAGCCGGTGTAAATCGCGTAAATACCCACCGGTTCCTGTTTGCCCTTGACCCGTACATTGTCTACTTTGCGGAACAGAAAACGGTCCTTTGTCTCGTTGTACATATACTCCGAAACGATTAGCGGGTGGCGGTACACTTTGGTGATCCCTTCAAGACGCGATGCCAGATTGACATTGTCGCCGATAATGGTGTAATCCATTTTGTTCTGAAAACCGATGTTTCCCATAACGCATTCGCCGCAGTGAATACCGATTCCGATTTTAAGGCCCCCCTCGGAGAGGGTGATGCCGGCGGTATCCACCGTGGAGAGCGCGGCGAGCATCTTTACCGCCGCCCGTATCGATTCCGCGGGGGCGTTTCCGGTTGTGTGGAATGCACCAAAAACAGCCATAATCGCGTCGCCTATAAATTTGTCGATATGGCCGCCTTCGGAAATTATTATCTCCCCCATTTTTGCGAAATAGGCGTTCAGAAACTCAACCACCTCCTGGGCTTCGGAGTGTTCGGAAATGTTCGTAAAATTTCTGATATCCGTGAAAAGTACCGCCACGTTCCTGTTTTCGCTCTGGTATGCCAGTTTTGACGATGTGCCGATCAGCTCGTCCATAACATCGGCGGGCACGTAACGGGCAAAAGCGGTTCTGGTATTTTTCTGCAATTCCGCCAGGTCCTTCATGGAAAGGGCGTTTGCGACAATCGGCGCGGCGGAGGCAAGAAATATATTGATGTTTTCAACGATATTGGGTGAAAAATATTCCTTTATGGAATTGGCAATATGCACAGACGCGAATTTTTCCCCGCCGATTACCAGGGGTATCGTGATATAGGACGCTATCTTTTTCTGACTGTCCCCGGCGGGATAAAATTCTTCCGCGCTCTTTGATTCAACCTGAAAATCAGGAAACAGATTGTTGAAATCGGAAACGCTGATGCCGGAAAAATCATTGACCGATTCTTTGGAAAATCCCGCAAAATTCGCGGTATAAACATACAGAGCGCCGTTATTGCTGCGGACCATCAAGGACACGATTTCGGTTTCGCATACTTTATGCAACAGATCAAAAATTCCCCGTGCGATCATTTCCAGCGAGTATACCTTATCCGACAATTCGGCGAGCATCCCGATGACCGTTGTCTGAAAAAGTTTGTTGTCCAGAAGGTTACTGACCATCTCGATAATCCCATTGTCATTGACCTTTTTGCCTTCCCGTTCTATGGCGGTAAAATCAATATCATGGGGCTCCGAAAGAATTTTTCCGATCGTATCGCTCAGGGGCTGAAAATTGCCCGGCGATTTTTCAAGATACGCGTCGGCGCCCGCCTGGTTTCCCCAGAATTTATCTTTGGTTTCGCTCAGAGTTGTAAACATAATAACAGGGATATTCTTTGTGTTTTTCCGGGATTTGAGCAGCCTCGTTACCTGATAACCTTTGAGCAGCGGCATTTCAACATCCGTAATAATGAGGTGGGGCATAAAAGTGAACACTTTTTTGATCCCCTCAAACCCGTTGACCGCCCGTTCCGCCATATAGCCGGACGAAGAGAGAAATTCCAGAAGCATGTCTGCAAAAATATCAGAGTCTTCCAAAACCAGAATGCGTGTCGTGTCGTTACTCATTTGTACTCCCGATAAGGTCCTTTACGGCCTCAAGTAAATTGTGATTATTAAAAGAATTCTTAATGATATACCGTGATGCGCCCAGCATTGCGGCGCGTTTTTGATCTTCATCGCTGGACATAGATGAAATAACAATAATGGGCAGATAGGAAAGCTCATCGTTTTTTCTGATATTTTCGGTGAGCATGAATCCGTCCATTACCGGCATGTTGATGTCCGTACAGATTAGATCGTAATGTTTGTTTCTCGCGGCCTTCAACGCCTCGGCCCCGTCTGCTGCGGTGTCCACATCGTACCCTTCAGATAACAGAATTTCTTTTTCAATTTCCCGTGTGGGAAGGGAATCGTCAACTACCAGAATGGACTTGCGCTGTTTTTCAAATTCGATATTGCGCTTTTTCATGTCCAGGACCTTGATGCGTTTTGCCATTTTTATCACGGTCGGCATGTGCAGGGCGGTTACCATTTCGTAATCTTCGTTGAGCACTATCCCGGAAAAAATGGGCATATTTTCTATAAAAGAAGGCATGGTTTTAAGGATTACCGATCTCATGCTTGAGATGCGGTCCACCACCAGTGCGATTATATCGTCGTAGGCGCGGATAATAACCACGAAAAGGGCTTCTTCGGCCGCCTGGGACGCATCGGCTTTTATATGCAGAATCTGGCTGAGGTAATACAATTTGATGATACGATCTTCGTATTTTATTTCGGGGCGGTCAACTACGGTAATGATGTCTTTGCGGTTCACCAGCAGTATGGTGTCCACAAAATTCGCGGGGATTATAAATTTCATTTCGCCGCAGACCGCGGGGAACCCTACCATGGCGGCAATGGAAAGGGGCGCCATAATGGTAAAGGCAGTACCTTTACCGTATTCGCTGTCAACCACGATGCTGCCCTTAAGCTCCTCTATGTTTTTTCTCACCGCGTCCATTCCGACGCCCCTGCCGGAAATATTGCTTACGTTTCCGGAAGTGGAAAATCCGCTCTGGAAAATAAAATTGGTCAGATCTTCCCTGGTAAGGGAAGACGCGGCGGCTTCGGTAATATAACCGTCCCGTACCGCCTTTTGCCTGATTTTTTCAAGATCGATGCCCCCTCCGTCGTCGGAAACAACGATTTTCATGTTGCCGCTTTCCCGGGAACACAGAATCGAAAGATTTCCCGCCTCGCTCTTGCCCGCCGCAAGCCGTTCTTCCGGTCTTTCTATTCCGTGATCGATGGCGTTGCGGACCATGTGCATAAAAACATCCGAAAGGGATTCGATAATATTTTTGTCGATTTCATTTTCGCTCCCTTCAATCGTGATTTGAACTTTTTTACCCAATTCATTGGCAATATCATACACATAACGCTGGTAGCCGTCAAGAATGGTGGAGAGCGGAAGGGTGCGCAGGGATATTACGCTGTCATAGGCAATATGTATTTGATTGCCCACCTCGACTGAATAATTTTTTAACGATGAATTGATCCGCGCGCTGAGCCGTTCCAGCTTTCTGAAATTCGCGGACAGGACGGGGTCCTGGTTTTTATTGTCCTTGAGCAGCCGGGAATATTCTTTTATTTGCTCATTTAAAGCGGCGCTGTCAATGGCGATTGTTTTTGCGGAAATCTCAAGGGATTGCAGTGAAGCGATGCTCTTTATAATGCCGTCAATTTTTTCAAGGGGCAGCCGTATACTTTCCGATTTCGCCTCCCCGTGCTTTGAGACCTGCCTCGTCCTTTGTGGGGCCGCAGCGGCGCTCTCCGCTGATTGCGGTTTTTGTTCATCCTTTCCGTCAGTGTCCGGGACGGCGGCGGTTTCGGCAGCTTCCTCGATCTTGCGCGGCCCTTCCGTTTCGGGCAGGGTAAATTCCTCGTTAGCCGCCAGCGCGTTCAATTTTTTTTCATATTCCTGAATATCAATTGCGTCGTCTTTTGTGTTTTGCACAACGCCGAGACCGGTTTTAAGCAGATCCAGGGTAAAAAGGACGAGTTTTACCGCGTTTTCCGTAAGGCCGAAGCGCTGCTCTTTCAGAGCGACAAAAACGCTTTCCAGCGCGTGGCTCAGGGATTCAATGCGCTTGAACTCCAGCATCCGGGCAGTACCCTTGAGGGTGTGCAGGGCGCGGAGCAGTGTGGCAAGGGATTCCTCAACCGACACGCCGTCTTTGATATCAAAGAGGAGTGATTCGGTGAGGGCGATGTTTTCAAGCCCTTCATCGATAAATTTGCCGATGTATTTTTCCCTGTCTATTGCCACGTTTCATGCCTTTCCGTTATTCGCCGGTTTTAAGGAGACTTCCCAATTCCTGAATCATCCTGGTGAGTCCTTCCGCCGAGGAAGTGGCGACTTCCGTTGAGTGAATAAAACTATTCAGGCCGGTAGAAATATCCGCGATAGCGATGTTGATCTGTTCCGTCGACTTCTGCTGTTTTTGGGTGGACACGGTGATCGTCTGGGCCTGGTTCGCGGTTATCTCCGCGCCTGAACGGATTTCCCGGAAAACGTCTTCCAGTTCCTTGATGAGTTTGTTTCCTTCGGTGATCTTGTCGGCGCTCTCCTCGCTGGAAATGATCAGTGACGACGACGAATTCTGAATCTCCTCAACTTGTTCGCGGATCTGTTTGGTGAGGGCGGCAATATCATCGGCAAGGCGGTTTACCTCGCTGGCCACCACGGAGAAGCGCTTGCCCCGATCCCCGGCGCTGGCCGCTTCCAGGGCTGCGTTAAAGGCGATAACCTTGGTCTGGTCCGTGATGGTGTTGATGGTTTTGACAATGTCCCGTATCCTGGTGATCTTGTTTCCCAGGGCGACGATGCCGCCGATAACGCCGTCGTTTTTGCTTTTGATATCTTCCATCTGGTTGACGTTCCGCTCAAGCACGGAAAAACCGTGGTTCACGTCATCTTCCATTTTGGAAGCGATTGTGGCGACGCTGCTGGTCTTGTCCGCGATTTCAACCGCTATCTGCGTGTTTTCGCTGATGGTACTTTCAATCTCCTGAACGCTGGCAGCCTGGTTGTTCGCGGTGGTAAAAATATCTTTTGACGACAAAAATATTTCATCCGTTGATTTTTGAATTGCCTTTGACATGCTGCGGGTCTGCTCAACGGTTTTTGAGGCTGCCTCCGCCGCGGCGGTTTCGGATTCCAACATGTTATTAAAGAGGGCGAGGCGGCGTTTACTCGCCATACCGGTAATCGAGCCTGCTATAATCATGGCCATAACGCGAAATGATTCGTTGTAGAGCGGGAAATGCACATCCACCTTTTTGTTAAACATCATAACCGTATAAGGTAAATCCAAAACAGCGCCATTTACGATAATGACAATGGAATACAAAACGCCTGCGTATATGCCTGAAAAAATTGCGCAGGAAACATTGTACCTGAAGGTACCAAACACGATGATCATTATATAGAACAATGCCAGTATGGACAGGAATGAAATGGGAGGATACACATCGGCATAGGTACAGATAACCCAGACGCTCGCGGAAATGATAGTCATGTCAATAATAACGCAGAAATACTTAAAGGCGCCGTGAATCTCTGTTTTTTTACGCAGATAAAACAGTATAAACACCGAGAATGCAAGCCAGATGACTGGGCATACATAGGCCCGGGGCGGCATGTACCCGTAACCGAGGGAGTTCCTGACCATGGCAATTACCGGCATTCCGACGCTGTAAATGATGGTAAGGGCCAGCCTGAAATGATTTATTATTATTTCTCCATCCCGTTCGTCGCGGCTGATTCTTGCTTGAATTTCGGCGCTTGTCATTTATTTCCCCCCCTGGTATTTTGCGAGTGTTTCTTTTAACTCAATTGACATGCTGTTAAGGTTGTCCGCCGTGGCCGATGTTGACGCCGTGGCGGTAACAAACTGTTTGACCCCTGCGGAAATTTCTTTTAACGCGGTGAATATTTGCGCGGTGGCAAGTTCCTGCTGTTTGCTCAAATTGGAAATTTGCTGGGAACGGGTCGCCACATTCTGGGAAACATCAACGATGTTTTCAAATACCTCTTTCTGCTCGACCATTCTGGTGTACCCCGAATCAATCGCTATGCTGCCGTTATTGGCTTCCGAAATAAGAACCTGGGACGCTTCCTGTAATTCGGTAATTTTTTCTTTTATTTCAACCACCGATTCCACCACGTTATCCGCAAAGCGGCGGATTTCGCTTGCCACTACCGCGAAGCGCAAGCCCGCCTCGCCGGATGACGACGCTTCCAGCGCGGCGTTAAAGGCGATGAGCTTTGTCTGGTCCGCGATGGTGTCGATAAGCTCTACCGATTCGTCGATTCGGGAAAGCATATCGGCGAGGTCTTTTATTTCGTCGATGATCTTGGCGTTTTGATCCCGTATATTCTGCATCATGTCCTGATTGGCATCCCGCAGCTCTGCGCCCCGCAGACTCAACTCCTGGGTTCGGGCCGCAAGGTCCGCCACTTCAACGGTTTTGGCGGAGACCTGCTCGGAGAGGTTCTTGCTGCTTTCCATGGTGCTGACAATTTCCGCCACGCTTGCCGACTGCTCATTTGCGGTGGTGGTAATTTCTTTCGCCGATGCCGAAAGATCGTAGACCGCGGTCGAAACCATGGCGGCGTTCTGATTGAACGAATTAAATGCGGTTTTAAGTTTTTCAAGGAAGCCGCCCAGGGCCGCCATCAATTCGCCAAGTTCGTCACGGGACAGGGCTTTTACCGCTACCGAAAGATCGTTATTTTCAAGGCTTTTGAAGACCCGCCTGACGCCAAGGGTGGATTTGCGGATGTTTACGGCGGTTGCGATATTAATGGCGAAAGACACGACCGCGGCGGCGGCGGCGAGCAGGAGCTCAATTTTCTTTTCCGAGCTGACCGATAGTACCGTAAAGAACAGCAGGGTCAGGGGCAGCAGAAAAAATGCCGCCGAAATGATCAATTTGGTCGTTATCTTCAAATCTTTTCCTGTCATAGCCGCCTCTTACCGGTTTTCGGTTAATTTTCGTTCAAGGATTCGGCGGAAGTAATCGGGAGAAAAACCGCCAAGAAAACACTCATAATGAAGATTCCCGCCGCGTTCAAGACCCTCCAGGGCCTTTTTGATTCTGTATTCATACCTCGTCCTGTTTCCTTCCGCCGCCAAAGAGCAGATCCGGTACTGGGCCGGCCAAAAAGCCCGGTCTTTGCCCGCCGCCGCCTCATAGTTTTTTTCCGCTTCCCCGGCATTGCCACACAGAAAATTATACTCTCCCCGTAAAAAATTTGTAACTGCGCCATTGCTGTTTTTTTCAAGCCGCGCCAGGGCAAGGGAGGCGGAATTAAAATCGCCCCTGTTCAGGAACGAGGCAACAGCGGCGGCAAGCTCGCTGCCCGTAAGGGTATCGGCGTTTTTCCCATCCCCCAGAATATCCAGCGCCTTTTTCGTGTTTTCCGCCCCTTCCTCTTTTTCAAGAATAAGCGCGACTTCGGCGCAGTCGATTCGCAGTTCGGCGTTTTTTTGCGGCTCCGGCCTTGGCTCTCTCTCCCGGCTCTGTTTTTCAGCCTGCGCCGGATGCCGCGCGCGGGGGCGCTCCGGTGCGGCAGAAACTTCCGCCTGGGGCTTTACGATTTTTTGATAGTCTTCCGGGAGCATTTCCCTTTCGCTGTACTGGCCGGGGGTGATTTTCTGAAAATAAAACGCATCCGACATATACCTGTTTATAAGGAGCGGATGCCGTACCGAGGAAGTTTCTGAAACTCCCAGAAAGAGCAGCCCGCCGCTGAAAAGGGAAGACGCGAGATCATCCATGACCACAAGCCGGTTTTTGTTGGAAAAATAGATTAGCGCATTTCTAAAAAATATTATATCATACTGTCTTTCCAGTCCCCGCAGGACGTTATGTACAAAGAAGCGCACTTTTTCCCGTATATCCCGTGCGACAATGTATTCGCCACTATCGGGGATAAGACGGGAATCATAAATATATTTCCATTCCGTGCTGTCACCGCGCAGCGTGTTCGCGGTATAACGGGCGTTTTTCGCGGTTTCGATCACCTCGGCGCTGACATCGAAGGCGTCTATTTCATACTCCAGGTGATGCCCGGATTTCACGTAATAATCAAGCAGCATGGCGATACTGTAGGCCTCGCAGCCGATGGAAGTGGCGGCCGAACAGATCCGTATGGGGCGGTTCATGGCGCTCATTTGGGGAAGGAAATAATGCAGGAGCAGGTTGAAGTGCGCCCCTTCCCTGAAAAAATAAGTTTCATTCACGGTCAGCAGTTTTGCGATCTCAAAGATCCGTTCCCTGGAAGCGAGCATCTGCTCGTATGCGGCGGGGTTTTCAACAAAAGAAGCCCCGCAGGTTTTTTCAAGATATTCGTTCAGTTTGACAAGGGCGTCCGCCGCCGCCCTGATGCCCAGGGTTTGTTCGACCCGGTAATGCAAAAAGAGCAGTGCGGGATGGGATGCTGTTTCCGCCGGAATTATTTCGGTAGTTTCGTCACGTGTCATTCGGCGCTCCCTTTTGTCAAAAACACCAGCCGCTCCGCTATGGCGTCCAGGGGAAGCGTCAGATCCACGCAGCCTGTTTCCGCGGCGGCTCTGGGCATACCGTAAACCATTGATGAAGATTCGTCCTGGGCAATGGTTATGCCCCCCGCCTGTTTGATGTACCGGGTTCCGTCGGCGCCGTCGCTGCCCATGCCGGTGAGCACCACCGAAATTACGGATTCGCCGTACCGTGCGGCTGCGCTTTTGAACAGCGCATCGGCGGCGGGTTTCTGGTTGTGAATCGGCTCCCCGTCATCGAGGATAAAACCGGCGCGGCCCAGCAAAAGATGCCTGTCCGTGGGGGCAACGTGGATTTTTCCTCTGGCGGGCCTGGTTCCTTCTTCAACAAGGCAAACCTCAAGGGGGGTGTAGCCATCAAGCCACTGCACAAAACCCCGGTCAAAGCCGGAACTGTTGTGCTGCACCAGCATGACCGGAACGGGGAAATCTTTTGGAAGGCCCGCAAACAACTGGTTGAGCGCCTTGGGCCCCCCGGTGGAAGCGGCGATGACTACTCCCCCGATTGAGCGGGCCGCGATAACCGGCTGTTCCACCGTTTCCCTGCGCACCGGTATCCTGCCCTTGATGCCCGTTATGTGCTTGAGAGTCCCCAATATTTGTTCGCGCTGATCTTCGCTCATCCTGGAGGTAAAAATATCCTTGGCGTAAAATTCAAGCGCACCCTTGACCACAGCATCGTAAGCCATCTTTGCCGTATCGTGGGTGCTTATGACGACGATTGGGGTCGACATAATTTTTTTTATTTCGGTGATTGCTTGCAGCCCGTTCATGACCGGCATTTCTATATCCATGGTTATCAAATCAGGGTTGAGTAATTGGGCCTGGCTTACGCCGTCTGATCCGTTTTCCGCCTCGCCGATAACTTCAAAAAAATCGTCGCTTTCAAGAAAATCCCTGATTATCGAACGGACCAGGGCGCTGTCGTCAACTATTAAAGTTCGGATCATTAAACAGTAAACCTCCTTACCAGGGATTCGGGGTTAAGCACCAGAACCGGACCGAAGGTATTAACGGAAAGGGAAGCGAATTGAATCCCGCTGAAAACCTGAGAAAAATCCATGCCTTTCAGTACACGGGGCATCGGATAGATTGTCTCTTCGGGAATATCCGTTTCCCGTTCAACTTCGGTTGTTAAAAGAATGTTTCGGTTTTCTATCAGATTATCCTCATCGCCTTCGGAATTTTTCAGGACAATGCCGTGCTTGATGGTTTCTTTGGGAAACCCGAATATATGGGGCAGGGAATAATAGGTATTCTCGTTTGCCCTGTTGTAAGTTACGGCTTTTAAGGCTGCCTTCGTATACAGCAAAAGAGAGGAGATTGACTGTATGGGAATCGCCAGGGAAAATTCCGTAAAGGCGCACAGAAAAACCCTCATACCTTAGCCCGCAGTCTCGCTTTCAACGCTGCGCAGCAGCCGCTCAATATCAAGGACAAAAATATCGTCGTCGTTCCACTTAAAGGAAGCGACCACCAGTTCCGCCAAATCCCCTTCCTCGGCGCTTCGCTCCACGGCGAAGATTTTTTCCGGGGGTACATCGGCAATATCCGCCACGTCATCAATCAAAAAGGCAATCCGGTCGATCCCGTCCTTAAAGACCAGCACTTTGCCCCGGGGCGTAGGGGTTTTGAGCAGAAAAAGCCCGATGTCAAATAACACATAGGGAACGGAATACCGGTTGATGATCCCCAGCACATAAGCGGGCACCAGCGGAATCGGATATACCGTATCAAAGAGGGCGATTTCGCTGATATACTGCGAAGGAAAGGTATAATGTTTGCCCAAAATGGAAAAAATCAGGTATTTTTCGGCGGCCGCGTTCTCCTGCTCCAGTACCGCATTGGCTTTTTCCATTATATCTGAATCTGACATACGCCCTCCGGGTTTTGGCAGTATACCACAATAGGGCAAATAAAGAAAGTAGTGACTGGAAGATTGGAATTGCCGCAGATTGCATTCCCCGCCGCCTTATGCTATCGTAACCCCATGAAACGTGCATACGCTATAGCTTGAGACGTTTAAGTCCGATATAATCTACATTCACACCTCGCTGCGGAACATTACCCGTTTCCCGCTTGTTGCCGACAGCGTGGAGGGCGTAGACGCTCTGCTTGACACAGAGTACGGAAAATTCACTTCAATATGGGACAGACTCCGCGAAGCCTACGTTTGCCCGGTTATCCAAAACAATTTCGAGTATCCGTTCTGGCGGCTTATGGGCAACCGCGACGCGAGCGACATTCAGGCCCATCTCCCAGCCGGGGTGCCTGGCACAACATCACGGTGGCGGGGAAATTGACGAGCCTCCGGTTCCGTCCGGGGGACACGGTACGGCAGGGCGATACGGTGGGCATGGTCGATCCGTCCCGGCCGGGGGAGGTCTATTCCCAAAGCCCCGTGGTATCCACCATCGGCGGCACGGTTCTTTCGGCGCCGGTAAGCCCCGGCGACACGGTGAGCGCCTCGACTCCGGTAATCACCGTGGGGGATCTTTCGAGCCTGGTGCTGGAAACCAATGTGCCGGAGCGTTTTGTCAATGCCGCCCGGCTGGGCCTCGCCGCACAGGTGTCGCTGGAGGCATTGCCGGGGGAAACCTTTTCCGCCGTGGTGAACGAGGTCAGCCCCGTGCTGGACCCCGCCAGCCGCACCCTGAGGATACGCCTCCGTTTTACCCGGCAGGATGGAAGGAAATCACCCTGGGGATGGAAAGTGAAACCCTGCTGGAAGTAACCGGCGGCCTTGAGCTGGGGGAAAAGGTGGTAATTGCCGGGCAGAATTTTCTTTCCGATAACGATACGGTCCGGCTGACCGAGTAAAACCGGTGCCTGGTACCCTGCGCTTCTTTAGGGTGCATGGTGGCGTCCGTTTGTATCAATAATGGGAGGCTTTTCATTTTTCTTTTCCATGCTTTCTTCAATTCGTTTTCGATATTGAATGAGATGTCGTTCGCATTTTTGAAGATTACAATAAAAATCTTTGAATGTGGAAGAAGATTTTAAACTTATTTTTTCTATTCCAGGCATTGTGTGTATTTACTCCTTTGTAATAACCTATACTACTTATTGTATTACTGGATTTTAAAGAGAAGGCAAGTCCACTGTCGATAAAAATAATGCCAGGCATTAATACTCAAAATGCGCCCCTGTAATTATCATTTTGTTCTATGTATTTCAGTCTTACCTAATATCTCTCCATCTTCAAAAACAATACCGTACATACTAAGATTCGTAATATTATCGAATTCAAATCTCCATTCCTCAGCATCAGTTTCCAATACTCTAATTATTAATTTGTTTCTACTTTGGTTCCAATTCCAAATACCTAGTGTATAATCTCCATCATCATAAGAATAGCTATCAAATATATTTGTCCTTAATACATTATTATCATCGAAGATAAATATACCTAGATTTTCTTCTTCGCCTTCAATGTTGACAGACCAAGTTGTTCCAACAAGATTTACTGTAGAAGATAATATTGGATTTGTTTCTAGGTTTTCAGATCCACTTAATAAATAGGCTATTTGCTTATTTGGTTTCATTATATTTACAGCAGTAGAAGATTTTCTTTCACTGCTTTCAATCGCAATGACAAATAATCGCAAGCGGTAATAATTACCTACATCAACTAAAGCCCCGGTAACTACAAATTGCGCCCCTAACATATTCCCTATTCTTTGCATAGTATCATCACTTACATTTCCAGCTAATTGAAAATTCTGTTCCTGGATAATTGTCGATATTTTACTTCTTTCTACAATATTATATTTATGCATATTTGTAAAACTATTCATAGCTTCTTCTACTAAATATTCTGAAAGTCGCTCTGATGATGAAGAAATATTAAAAATGGCAATACTCGCATTTTCATTAAAATCGTTTTGAATATTCTGGCAAGATTTCTCAATTGCTGAATCTAAATTCATAAAATTGCTGGCATTATTAGCCGTTGCACATCCGGATATAATAAAACTAACCAAACAAATAATTATACGTTTCATCATAACCTCCATTTATAAATTATATGATAACCGAGGTGATTTTGTAAAGCGGTTTGGGAGGAAAGGGACGGTTTTATGGTGGAAATTCTGATTGGGACCTGCGGATACTCTTATAACGAGTTGGTGGGGCCGGTGTACCCCGAGTGGGCAAAACAGAAAGATTTTTTGGGGCTGTACGCTGCCAAATTTCCTACGGTGGAGCTGGATTTCGCCTATTATGCTATGCCGAAGGCTCCGCAACTGGCGAAAATGGTGGAGGACGGGGGGCCGGGGCTTACTTTTTCTATTAAGGCTCACCAGAGTTTAACGCACAAGATTGACGCTTATATGTGGCACGAGGATGCAAAAACCTACTTACAGGCGATTGAACCCCTGCGGGTGGCGGGGCGGCTGGAGACGGTTTTGTTTCAATTTCCCTATGCTTTCCATTACACCACAGAAAATAGGCGGTATTTAGACAAACTGCTGACCGCTTTTGAAGGTGTTCCGGCGACAGTGGAGTTTAGGACGGCGGATTGGTACACCGGGCGGGTTATTGAGGCTCTGCAAAAGCGGGGGGTACCGCTGGTTTCTTTGGATATGCCGGAGTTGAAGGGGCTGCCGCCGCTCATGGATGTGGTGACGGGGCCTACGGCCTATATCCGGCTTCATGGACGGAACAAAGAGGCATGGTGGGGGTCGGATACGGCGGCCCGGTATGATTATCTCTATACGGACAATGAAATTGAGGCGTGGGCGGCACGGATCAAACGGATTGAGGTTCAGGCGGACCGGATTTTGGTCTATTTCAATAATCACCCTAAGGGGAAGGCGGTACAAAATGCCGAAATGCTGGAAAAGATGCTGGTAAAAGCGGGATTAGCCCCTTGACAACGCCGCTCCCTTCCCCTACCGTTGAAAAATGCCAGCAGTCGCCGGGGTTTTCTCGATTTTACCGGAGAATTTTTTCTCTCCTCTTGCGCGGGTAAACCGGGAACATTATGCGGCGCTTTTGGTGCTTTACTACCGGCTTTTTCAGGAAAATACCCGGGGGCTTGAACGGGAGCTGGTGGTCCGCGAATTTATGAATTACCTCGCCCTGCATCATGACAGTCTTGCGGAAGAAGAAAGTGATGAGGATGGCGGCCTTGAGGCAGAGGCCCCCGCTCCGGCGGAACCGGGAATGCCGGAATTGAATTTTGCCAATACCGATCCGCCCTCAGCGGTGGCAAAGGCAAGTGTGGAAAACGATCGCGCCTTGGCGAGCCGGTTCTTGAGGCGGCTTATCCAGGCGGGCTGGCTCGGCGAAGAAACACTGGGGGACTTCACCCGGGTTATCAATATCACTGCATGGGGTAAGCCGTTTTTTGAAGCCCTTGTCCGCGTTGACGAGGGGCTTAAAACCGAATACGAAAGTCATGTGGTAAATGTTTATTCCTCATTGTGCGGCGAAACGGTAAAAGAAAACGGCCACTACATGGTGCTTAAAGCCCACGATGAAGCGAGGGCGCTCATTGATTCGCTCAAGGTTTTATCGCAAAGCATAAAAGGCTATTACGATAAGCTCAATGTTGAAACGGTGCGTCAGGCCGCCGCTTCGGTTTTGCATGAGCATTACGATCTTTACGCCGGTGAAGTTCTGGACAAGGCCTACAAGCGGCTGAAAACCTCGGACAATGTTTCCCGTTACCGCCAGAGTATTTTTAAAAAAGTGGCGGAACTTTTGCATGATGATGAATGGCTCGAGGTCAGCGCGGGAAAGTATATGCGGATACTGCAAACCAGCCGGGAGGAGTGCCGAAAAAAACTTGAGTATATGCTGGAAGAAATTCGGGATGACCTCCGTTCGGTGGATCCGCTGGAAGATAAAATAGATCAGCGGAATGCGGCATACTCCCGTTCCAGCACTGAAATAATCAAAGCCTATATCGAGCCCGACAGCACGGTGGCGGGAAAACTGGGCTTGTTGATAAAGGCCGTTCACAGCGGCAGCGATGCTCTGGGGGAAAAAATTTCCCACGGCCTCTACCGCATCGGTTTTCTTTCTCCGTCGTCGCTGGCCTTTCGCCGTAACAGGGACGAAGGTGATTTTAACGCGGCGGTCTCAAAGGCCGATGTTGAGGCGCTGGCCCAAACCGAAGCGGAATTTCTCGAACGTATGCGGCGGCGCCTTTCCCTTAAGCGTATCAATCTCTGGCTTGACGAACAGGGCGGAAAAGAAAAAGTCCTCGCCCCCGCCGGCCTTATCACCGATGAAGATTCCTACATCCGCTTTGTATACGCCCTCCTCTACGGCGATTCGCGGAAAAATTTCGGCTACCACATTGAAGAAGATGATGACGAAAATGCCGCGGTAAGCGCCGCAGGTTTCGTGGTGCCGGACATCCGGTTCCGGCGGGAGGCCTCATGAATCAGGACCTCGAGGCCCTTGGCCGGATACAGGATCTGTCCGGCGATGAGTTTGAACGTTTCAAACAGGCGGCGCATACCCTCATTTCCAAAACATTTATCATCCGGGGCATTGAAAAAGAGCGGGAACTTTACGACTTTGTCCTCCGGAACATCGCCCTTTTTGACGCGTGGTTTTCCTGTATGGATGCGGCCCTGGTGCGGGATGAAAGCCTGGGCGTCATCGCGTTTCGGGGAACGCCCAATACAAGGCTGCATTTTACCCGTGAAGAAATTTGCGCGGTGCTGAGCCTGCGGCTGCTCTACGAAGATAAAAGGCTTGAAGTGTCCCTCACGGCTTTTCCGGTTATCACCATCAGGGATTTTCAGCAAAAATACAACGCCATGACCGGGGAAGAAATTAAAAAAACGGCCCTCATCAGAATTTTGAGCCGCCTTTCGTTTTGTAAATTGGTCTCCATGGAGACTCACGATTACGCCGACCTGGACGGAATCATTCAACTTTACCCGAGTATTCCCCTCTGCATCGATCGCAGTGCATTGGACGAGGCGGTCGCTTTTCTGGAAAAGAAAGAGGGCGTGGACAGTGATGATGATGCGGACAAACCGACGGAGGATGAATCATGATCACCCTGGAACGCGTCAGGCTTGTCAACTGGCATAATTTTGAAGACACGGTAATTGAGATTGGAAACCGTTGTCTTTTGGCGGGGGATAACGGTTCCGGCAAATCCACGGTGATAGACGCCATTCAGTATGCGCTGGCGGCAAATTTACGGATGGCCAAATTCAATTCCGCCGCGGAGGAACGCAAGTCAGGCGGCCGGGATCTGATGGGCTATGTGCGCTGCAAGCTTGGCAGTGATGCCACCGAATACCGCCGGGGCGATACGGTTGCGCACGTCATGCTGGAATGGAGCGGCCCGGAAAATTTTTCCTGTGGGGTATGCATCGAAGCTTATCGGGATAACCATTACAATGAACATTTTTGGGTTGGTTCCAATGTTGCCATACCGGCGCTGGCGGTCAGGGGTGAAAAGAGTGAAACACTGGTGTTCCGCCAGTTCAAAAATATTCTTGCCGAAAAAAATGCCGATGTGTATGAAGCGAAGCGTTTATACACACGGGATATAACCAACCGTTTGGGGGTGTGGAAACGTCAGAGCGAGGTAAATCCCTATCTGGATTCTCTGACACGGTCCATTGGTTTTAAGCCGCTGGATTCCATCGATAAATTTGTCTGCGATTTTATCCTCGAAGAAAATCCCGTGTCCATTCAGGACATGAAACTGAACCTTGAAAATTACAAGGAAGCGGATCGGCAGGCCAAAGGGGCAATCGCCAAAATTGCAGCGCTGAAAAAAGTCTGCGCCAAGGCTGCCGAGTGGCGGCAATATGACAGCCTGATCCTGAAACAGGAATTTCTGAAACTCAAAATTGAACTGGAAAATGAAAAACAAAAGAAAGACAATGCCGCCCGCCTCCTGGTGGAAACACAGAACAAACTTGATTTTACAAACCGGGAAATCGCGTCACTGAATCAGAAGCGGCTGGATCTGGAACAGGAACTGCGGGCGGTGGACATGAGCCTTGCGGCTGACGACGCTCACCGGCTTTACGAAGAAATAAGCCAGCGGATAAAACGTATTGAACATGATCTTGCAGAAAAAGAACAAAATGCCCGGCGTTATGCCGATCTTAAAGCGCAGTGCGAGGCCCTTCTCGATCGTAAATTAACGGAAAATTTTGATGATGAAGGGGCCGTCATCGCCGCCGATACAAAAAAATATCAGGAAGAAAAATACCAATCACAGCGGAAAAAGGATGAGGCCGCCGAAAGCCTCCGGGACATACGGGGTGAACTGGCGGACCTTGAACGGGGCATTTTGCGTTACCCCGATGCCCCCCGGGAACTGCGTTCCGCATTGGAAAAAGCCGGTATAACGGCATATTTTCTGGCCGAAGCGGCGGAAATCACCGATAGGGACTGGATCGATGCGGTGGAAGGCGTCCTTAACACAAGGCGTTTTGCCGTGCTGGTGGACCCGGCAAATTTTCAGAAAGCGCTGGAAGTGTACGACCGCCTTCCGCGTTCGGTGGCCGGGGCTTTTATTCCCAATATCGAAAAGATGCGGGAGGCATCGGTAAAATCCGGCTCTCTGGCGGAGCTGGTCAAGGCCGACGGTTATGCCCGCATTTATATTGACTACACCCTGGGGCGCGTAATGCGGGCGGATATTTCAAATCTTAAACGCTACGATTCTGCGGTTACCAAAGAATGTATGACCTACATGAACCACACCGCATCACGGATCCGGGAAGATATTTACCGCCGCCATTATTTGGGAAGAGCCGCCCTGGAGGAACGGAAAAAATTTCTTGCCGCCGAGGCAGAGCGGGTTGAAGAAGCATTCTCTCTGGCGGAAAAAATGGAACGGGAAGCCGCCGGCCGGGAAGATTGCCTCAATCGTGTTACGCGGGTTTTACCTGAGTTAAAGTACCTCCACCCCTCCATTGAAGCCTCTGTGAATCTTAAAAATGATCTAACCCGGGCGGAAGAGGAACGCGCCGGCATTGACACCCAATCTTTCCGCGGGCTGGAAGAAAAACGTAAAGACCTGGAAACGCGGCTTTCACTTTTGAAAGAAGATAACGATCGTTTTCAAAATGACAAAGGTACATTGACGAATAAAATTTCCGGGTTTAAGAATGACTTCGACCGCTATACACAAACGCTGGAAGAAAAAGACGAGGCGATAAAAATTTTCGGCAATGAAAATCCCTTCATGATCGGTGAATGTGAAGTTTATGCGGAAGAAAAACTTGCCGCCAATACCATTGAAAATCTTACCAATACCTACGAATCTACCTTGAAAAATTTCAAAACCCGGACCGAATCCCTTAAAAAAGAATACAATAAACTGGTGGCCGATTACGAACATGAATTTCATTATCTTTTGGGCATGGAACCTTCCGAAAACACGGAGGCTGAGACGCTGCTCAAGCGGCTGGAAACTTCGGAGCTGCCCGAATACCGGGAGAAAATTGCCAAAGCCTATCAGGATGCGGAAAAAGAATTTAAAGATCATTTTATTTCCCGCCTGAACGAGCATATTGAGGAAGCCCGTGAAAGTTTCAAGGAGATCAACGAGATACTGCGCACATTGCATTTTGGCCGGGATCAGTATTGGTTCCATCTGGAAGAATTAAGCGAGCGGAAAGGGCAGATCGAAGTTATCCGCCGGGCGGCAAAAATTCCCGACATGGAAGAGGGCCTCTTTTCGCAGCTTGTAGATCCGGGCGAACGGAAAGCCGCGGAGGAACTTTTTGATCGTATCCTCAATTCACCGCTGGATTCAAAAGAGCTGCGGGACATCTGCGATTACCGTACCTACTTTCATTACGACATCAGGATCCGTGAAACCGATAACTTTAACGAAGACGGCACTCCGGTGACCCTTTCCCTTTCAAAGGTGCTTAAGGAAAAATCCGGCGGCGAATCCCAGACGCCTTATTATGTGGCCATCGCCGCCAGCTTCTACCGTTTCTACAAGGCGAGACCTGAAAATACCGTGCGCATGGTGATTTTTGACGAAGCCTTTAACCGCATGGATGATGAACGCATCGGTAAAATACTTGGCTTTTACAACGACCTTAATCTCCAGATCATCACCTCGGTGCCGCCTGAAAAAATTGAAGCCATAGGCCCCTACATGGATCGCATCAACGTGATAAGCCGGTTCGGCAGCGCGGTAAAAGTCCGGGACTGTCATATTGATACGCTGGAAAAAGATGACCCCCGTTGAAAAGAAAATTATTGATGCATTTATCAGCCGTTATCTTGCGGGCGGCACGGAACGGAAATCCCTCAGGCTCCGTTCGGTTTCGGTTTTTCCGGGCTTTGACACCGCCCGTCCCGATGAAAAAGAATCTTTTCTCGAGGCTGCCGAATCGCTGGAACGAAAAAACATTATCAGTCTGAAGTGGGAAAAACGCGGCAAGGGTGAACGCCTTAAAACATTAACCTGTGAGAACATCGAAAAACTTTTCGAAGAATCGGGCAGGAAAGATCCGGGCAGCGAGGCAGAAGAAATCCGGAGGATGATAAAAAACAAAAGACATGAGGGTAATCTTTTTTTGCAGTACTGGGCGGAAAATTTTGATGCTGCCGAAATCAGGAGGGGCATGGATACCAGGACCGTGGAGGATATTATCAGCCTCGTGGAAATTTTCCCCCGGCTTCCCAAACGTATAAGCACACGGGCGCTGTCGGTAAAATTGTACCGTGATTCAAAACGTCTTGAACATCTGCTCGATCTTGTCATTCCGGTTTTAACCCAGGCCCGGAAGCGCGGCATAGAACCCCCGGATCTTTTATCACTGGAACGCTCCCTCCCCGACACCATGATTTCCGGGAAAATCATTTTTGAGTATTCACCTGATGATAAAAATTCCACTCCGCCGCTGGTCAACGCTGCCGGCATCATCCTGGGTTTTCCGTTTTCAAGTGCGGAAAAAATCACCCGTATTACTACTATCGATCAGAAAGAAAATCCTGTAGTGTTAACGGTAGAAAACAAGGAAACATTTTATGCCCTGGGGGATCCGGAAAATTATGCCAATGCGCCGCGCTATGACTGCTGCCTCTACTCAGGCGGATTCCCCAACCGCGCCGCCGCTGCGCTGATAAAAATACTGGCCGCATCCGGCTTCGATTTTTGTCACTCAGGCGATCTTGATCCCGGTGGCATCCTCATCCTCCAGAACGTGCATGATATTGCCGGGAAACCGGTTACCCCTCTGAGGATGGACACCGCCACGTTTGACCGTTACCTTCCCTTTGCCCGGCCATTGACCCGGGAAATGCTCCGTCAAACGGCGAAAATCCGCGAAGACACCAGGGCCATCCCCGGCATAGCGGATTTGATACGCCGGATAGAAGAAACCGGCCGTGGGGTAGAACAGGAAATTGTTGCCTGGTGATTCGTATCATGCTCATGCCTGGCATCCACCAAGACGGGATGCCTGGCACCCGAGTCGGGATGCCTTGGCGAAAATATCCGCCAGATACCGGCCTTCACGTTCCATTAAAGCCGCCCGTGAAATAATATCCCGGAAAAAACGCTCCTGTTCCGTGCGGCCGGGCTGTTTGTAAAAACCCAGCGATTCAAGGGCATTGGTGATGGACTGCGTAAGGGCGTCTACGGCTTCACGATCCAGCGGGATCCATTGGCCTTCTACTGCGGCTTCGGCTTCGACGGACAGCGCCATGTACAGTTCATACGCATAAATTTGCACCGCGTGGGAAAGGTTGAGCGAAGGAAATATTTCGCTGGCGGGGATGTGGGAAGCCAGATTACAGAGGGCAATCTCCCGGGCCTCAAGGCCGGTCCGTTCATTGCCAAAAACCAGCGCCGCCTGTCCCGGTTTTCCCCGGAGCATCTCCGCCATTTCTCCGGGGCCCGTGGTCGCCGCCTTTCTCCGCTGGCCCCGCCGCCGGGTAATGCCTATCACCAGGCTGATGTCTTTAACGGCCTCCGCCAGAGAGGAAAAATGTTCCGCCCTTTCCCAAATGTCTGCTGCATGGACCGTGCGGGCCTGAATAATTGCCTCGTCCAGCGGCTTGTCCCCGGCATCCACCAGCCGGAGCCGGGAGAGGCCCATATTTTTCATGGCCCGGCAGACGGCGCCCACGTTCCCCGGTTCCGAGGGCCGGGAAAGAACTATCACAATATCCTCAAGACGCATGGCTCATTTTAGCCCCTTATGATATAGATTAAAAGTATGGACGATTCGGCAAAACCATTTGATGGTAAAAATGCCCTGGTCATCGGCGGTACCGGGGGCATAGGCCGGGCGGTGGCCCTTCTGCTGGCTGAAAAGGGGGCCAGGCTTACCCTGCTGGGCGGTTCCTCAAAAGAAAGGCTGGAGGCAGCCTTAACGGAAATCCGGAAAAACGGGGGCCGGGCAGAAGGTTTTCTCTTCAGGGTGGATACACCCGATGCGGCGGAGCGGATCCTGGAGCGATCACCAAATCCTGATATATTGATCTGCGCCTGGGGGCCTTTCAAACGGGGGGCCTTGGCGGATATGGTACCCGCAGATTGGCGGGATCTTACCCTCTGTAACCTGGTTTTGCCCGGAACCCTGGTTTCACTGACGCTGCCCTCCATGATGCGCCGCGGCTTTGGCCGGATTCTGCTTTTCGGGGGGACCAAAACCGACACTATCCGGGGTTTTACCAGCACCGCTGTTTATTCCGCCGCCAAAACCGCCCTGGGGGTGCTGGCAAAATCGGCGGCAAGGGAGGGGGGGCCTTCGGGCGTTACCTGCAACGTCTTATGCCCCGGCTTGACCGACACGGAATATCTGGACGACAAGGCCCGCTCCTACAATGCAGAACAGAGCCCCGGCGGTAAGCCCCTAATACCTGATGATATAGCCCGCGCCGCCCTGGCTATTCTGGAAAATCCCCAAATCAACGGAGCTATCATCCCAGTAGATCGGGGTATTGCAATTTAATCCGCACGAAGCGTAACAAACACCTTGCATGATTTCTCAGAATAGGCTATGATTTTTATAATAATCCGTTGGGAAAGGGAGCGACATGACCAACAACGAGATAGTTTCCGGTTTTGACGATGAAAAAGATGAAAGCCTCAAAATCAAGCTTGAAAAGGTTGAGGGGCTTGATGATTGTCTTATTCTGTATTTAACCGGTTATATAGATACCTATAACTCAAATTCCTTCCAAAAAAGGGTGGGAAAGGCCATAGAAGAGGGCTTTATCCGGCTGATTTTCCAGTGTAACAGTCTTAACTACGTGTCATCCACCGGCATTGGCTCTTTTACCTTCTTCCTTAAGGCGGTCAAACCCAAGGGAGGGGATCTGGTCCTCCTGGAAATCCAGCCCAAGGTGTATGAAGTTTTTCAGCTCCTCGGGTTTTCCCAGTTTTTCAACATTAAGGATAACCTTGATGATTCCATTAACTTCTTGAAGGGCAATTCCGGGGGCGATTCCCTGTCCCTTTTTCCCAAAGTTTTTGAATGTCCGGTCTGTCAAAAAAAGCTTAAGGCCATGAAACCGGGCCGTTTCCGCTGTTCCGAGTGTAAAAGTATCCTGGTAATTGACGATTCCGGACAGGTTTTCCTGGGGTAGGTTATGGCAGAAAGTAAAATTGAACAGTATCTGATTGAACTCATGCTCAGCTACCGGGAGATCGGGCCCAATTTATGGCTGATTGATGATGAAGAAAACGGTTTAGCCGAGGTGGCGGTGATGTATGCCGACCCTCTGGTGATAATCCGGGTGCCTGTGATGGATGCCCCGGAGGAAAAACGGCTCGAATTCTTCACTAAATTGCTGGAATTGAACGCCAGCGACCTTGTTCATGGCGCTTATGCCCTGGAAAAGGACAAGATCATTTTGATTGATACGCTGGAATATGACACGATGGATTTTGCCGAGTTCCGGGCTGCCCTGGACGCCTTCAGCCTGGCCTTAACCCAGCATTATCCGGTGCTTTCAACCTACAGAAAGTAGCAGGGAGTTTTATATGGGAATTTTTTCACGACTAAAGACCCTTATCTCATCAAATGTAAACGATGTTATCAGTAAGGCGGAAAAGCCTGAAAAAATGCTCAACCAACTGCTCATCGAAATGAACGAGCAGCTTATTGAGTCCAAAAAAGCCGTGGCTATGGCCATTGCGGACGAGAAAAAGCTGGAGCGGGAGGTTCAAAACCAGGCGGGCCTGGCCCAGGAATGGGAACGGAAGGCCATGCTGGCGGTTAATGCGGGCAAGGACGATTTGGCCAAGGAAGCCCTGCTCCGCAAGCAGGAATACGACAATGCCCATGCCGAGTATCAGAAACAGTGGGTGGCCCAAAAGACCGCCGTGGACAAGCTGAAGGAGTCCCTGCGGGAGCTCCAAAACAAGATTGAAGAGGCTCAGCGCAAGAAAAACCTCCTTATTGCCCGGGCAAAACGGGCAGAAGCCCAGCAAAGGATTCAAAATACCATTTCCAGCGTCTCCGGCAACCGGACTGCCTTTGATACCTTCGATAGGATGGCCAAAAAAGTGGACCAAATGGAGGCGCAGGCGGAGGCCGCCCAGGAATTGGAGGATTTTACCTCGAATTCCAGCCTGGACAAGAAGTTTGCGGAGCTGGAAAATTCCGACAGCACGGCGGATATGATGCTTCTTGAGCTAAAAGAGAAGATGAAGGCCCTGCCGGACAAATCCTGAAGGTCAATCTAAAAAACTGCTGACAAATAATTGTTAATAACTTGTGCAGTATTCAGCCTTTGGGGCGTTTTGTCCCTTTTGTTTATGATTTTTTATACACCTTTGACGTTTTTTTGGAGAAAATACTCCAAAGATTCTTATAATTCTTTATAATACAACAAATTAAGTGATTTTCCCCCGGGGGAAAAATTTTTTACATAACAAGATTCATCCGGGGTGATTATCCTTATTTGGTAAATTTCCCTGTTAATAAAGTGTTGACAAGTCCCCCTGTTTTTCACCCTTGCGCGAGGCGGTTTCCCATGTTAGGTTATTATAGTGAAAGGAAAAGAAATAAACCCGGCTCCTCTGGTGATTTTTTTCAGCATCTCCTTCGTTACTCTCCTTTTGGGGGCCCTGTTTTTCCGGTTTTTGGGGCTCCGTATCGATGAAATTAAGACAATTCCGGGGCAGCCCTTTTTCCGCTTCCCCGATTTAGTCAGTTCCCTCCGGTGGGCCCTGTCGCCGGCCTTGTATCTAAGCATCCTTATGACCCTGAGTTATGCCTCTCGCCAGAAATTCCCGGTTTTTTTCTCCGTTTTCTGCCTGCTGATCCTTTCTCTGGCGGCAGTTATCGGGCTGACCATAGGAATAAGCCGCCTTCGCAGCCTTCCCGCCGCATCTATCCCGAAAGAATCTGCCCCGGTGGTGCATCAGCCAAACCGCAAAGGCCTGATCCTTTCCGGGTCCGGAGCCTCGATGATTCTATTGAAGGAGCCGCAGGAGATCCGGGGCCCGCGGGTAGTGGCGCTGCCGGGCCAGGGCCTGATCTACCAGGAACAACCGCTGGGGCCGAACAATACAATTTTGCCCCTGCCGCCGCTGCCTTACCGGAACGAAACCACCCCCCTTTTAGCGAGCCTGACCATCGACTTTTCTCTGAGCTCCCGGTATCTGGAGGATAGTTTTTCCGGGGGCATCTTTTCTCTTATCATTTATGCCGGGGCTTTGACGCTGCTGCTGGTTTCCCTGCGTTTTGTGCTGGACATTGGGAGTTGGCCCCTGGCGAGTCTTTTTCTGGGAGCCCTGGCCTTTCGGGGCATCCTGAGTCTGGAAACTTTCCTCAACACCTCCGAAGTGCAGGATATGTTGTTTTCTCTTACGGGAAATTGGCTTCCCCGGGCCTATGTGAGTTCTGCGGTTTTTGCCGCTTTGGCGCTGCTTATCCTTTTGTACACCGCTCTGGCCCAGGCGATAAAAACCGGGAGGCCCCGGAATGGTTAGGATCAACCGCAGGCTCCTCCTCTCGCCCACGGGAATTTTTATCATCTATTCTCTGGCTTCGGCCCTTATCATCATGGGATTCCGTTTTTTCTTTCCGCCATCGCCGCCGCCCCTGCCTTACTTTTATGTTCCGTGGCGGCTCAATCAGGGCCTTTTGACTTTTCTGGACCTTTTCCCGGCCCTGGCCCTTTCATCCCTGGTGGTGCCCTTCGGTTTTAGGAACATTAAGCTGGAAGAATTTTCCGCCTTTTCATCCCGGTTTTTGGAGGCGATTAAGAATTCTATTATCGCGGCCATTGTCGTGGTGGCGGTCTACGGGCTTTTGTTTTTTTTGATAAGCCCCCTGGCCCGGAACCGGGAAGATATTATGAGGGCCCAAGGCAGCCTCTATACCCTGGCTAAACAGCGGGCCCAGGAGAGTGCGGAGGAAAAAGACTGGGCCCAGGCGTATCAGTTTGTTGATATTTGTGAACGGATCTGGCCCCTGAGCGCCGAAATGGAAAAGCTGCGGGTATCCGTTTCTGTGGGTATGGATAAACTGCGGGGAAGCCGGAGCGACCATGGACCTCCCGAAAATGAAAAAACCCCCGGTTCATCTGCCGCTCTGGCGGGAATTCCCGGACAGCGGGCCCCGGTGGATGCGGATGAAGCCCTTGCCATGGCCCAGAAAAGCCTGGACGAACAGCGTTATTACGATGCCCACTGGCTGGCCGGTCTGGCGGGCCGTTTGGCGAGACCCAACAGCATTGAAGCCCAGGCCGCCGTCAAACTGACATCGGAAATATGGAATTTGCTCACCTCGATAACGCCCAATCAGCGGGAGGAGGAGGCCTGGTCCCTGTACCGTCTGAAAAGGGAAGGCTACGAATGGATGGTTTCCGGCGACTGGATCCGGGCCTATTACCTTTTCCGCGCCCACCAGGCCCTGGGCCCCGGCGACCCCGACGTGGTGAATTTTCTCGCCCTCTGTCAAAAGGGCATTTCGGAGATCGCCTTTTTTATTGATGAGATAGAGCTGGCCGTGGGCGAGATCCTCACCGGGGCAGTTTTCTCCCTGCCCGCCGAAACGGAACCGGGAAAAAATGGCCGGGTGGCGCTGCGGATTTCGTCCCTATCAACCTCCGGCGACTATTCCTACGGCGTGGGGATAGAGCTTATGGCCTTTGACCGGGACGAAAATTTTCTGTACCGGCTGACGGCGCCCTACGGCAAAATCGTTCCCATGACCGTGAATGGCAGTTCACGGCTGGTCCTTTTGATGCGGGCCCTGGATCGTTACGACGAAACTAAACGCTGGGAGCCCGAACGGACCAACCTGGATGACGAAACGGTGCCAGGCACCGGAGAATTGGTGATGAACATGGTCTACGAAGATTTTCTGGTACTTTCAAATATACGCCGGGGCCCGGAAAATCTTGAAACGGCGGATCTTCTGGAAGCCGAAAAACGGCTCGGCGATTTTGGTTTTGTCCCTCAGGTGTTCCAGGCGGAGATCATCTACCGTTTCTGCGAGCCCGTGTTTTTTCTCCCCATCACCATCCTGATAATTCTGCTGGGCTGGCGTTTCCGGGCCAAAACCAAACCCCGGTACTCCGGGGGCCCCATGCTGCTCATCCTTCCGGTGGTCTTTTACGGCATGGTGCATATTTACCGGAGCTGCCTGAACAACCTGGCCATCTGGTCGGTGGTTTCCTTTGGCTATATTCCCTCGCTGATTCTGTTTGTCTCCGGCACAATCATCTTTTTCGTTTTGTCCTTGATACTGCTTTCATCGCAGCACGGGTAGGGATTATCAGCTCTGCGGAGAGATTGCGAGCCCTTGACAAGACCGCCCCCTTTCCCTACCGTTGAAAAGTGAAACGGTATATTTTGGTAGGCGCCGCAGTTTTTGTTTTTCTTTCCGCCTGTGTCACGGGGAAATTTGACCGTGAAGCGGGATCCCGCGCTTCCATTGTTACAACGGCAAAACAATACCTGGGAACACCTTACAAATACGGCGGGACCACGGCCAGGGGTTTTGACTGCTCGGGCTTCATCTGGTTTGTTTATCGCAAAGAAATGGGGATGGAACTGCCGCGCAGCACCGGAGGTCTCTGGGACAAAGGCCGTACGGTAAGCATGGCGGATCTTAAACCGGGCGATATCCTTGTTTTTGCCACCGTAAAAAAGGGGCCCAGCCATGCCGGAATTGTGCTGGAAAATTCCAGGAACGGCGTTACATTTATCCACGCCGCCTCCGACGGTCCTAAAACCGGCGTGATTATCTCCAGTCTTAACGAAGCCTACTACAAGAAACGCCTCATGGGCGCCCGACGTTTTTTGCGATAAGGTTTTTACCGCATCACCGTTTCGGGATGAAAAACCGGCCGATAAAAAGCGTCAGCTCAAAAAGCAGATAGAGGGGCACACCCAGGGCCATTTGTGAAATGACATCCGGAGGGGTGCAGAGGGCGGCGGCAAGAAAGATCAGGAAGATGATGTGGGGCCGGAAGCGGGCCGCGGTTTTCGGCGTGACTATGCCCAGCGCAAAGGCAATGAGCAGAAGGAGCGGCGTTTGTAAAAGAAGGCCCGCCGCAAGCATCAGGGCGAAAAGCATGGAAAGATATTCTTTGAAGCCCCAGAGCTGCTGTATGCCGTCGGAGGAGCCGAAGGTCAGAAAAAACCGCAATACCACCGGTGAAAGAAAACGGTAGGCCGCGGCGGCGCCGGCTATAAAAAATACCGGGATGATGACAAGGGACGCAAAAACCCAGCGGCGTTCTTTTTTTCTCAGGGCGGGCTGCACAAAAAGGCCTATTTGCAAAAGACAAAACGGCGATGCAGCCACGGCGCCGGTCCAAACGGCGAGGCGGAGATAGGCCATAAATTTTTCAGCGGGGGTAAAGGTGTAGAGCGCCACGCCGAGGTCCGCCACCGGGGCCATGAGGAAGGCCGCCAGATAATCGGAAAAGGCAAAGGCGGGAAGGGCAACGACAATGAATACTACCAGTACGGCGACGATCCGGCGGCGGAGTTCTTCCAGGTGCGGCGCCCATTCACTCAGGCTTGTTTCCGTTTCCTTCACCATCGGCCTTGTCAACATCGTCTTTGAGTTTGGTTACACCGCTGAATGCGGACTTGAATTCCCGTATGGCCTCCCCGGCGGCCCGGCCCACCTGGGGCAGCCGTTTTGCGCCGAACAGCACCAGCGCCAGTATTATCAACAGCGCTATTTCTCCCGCTCCTAAATGCATGGCATCCTCCTAAAATGGGAAATCATCGGTGGTTTCCACATTAAGTTCATCTCCGGCCTCTTCCAGCGGGCGTGAACCCACGGTAAGGCTCTGTTCCGGCACCGCAGCGAGGGTAAAAGCTTTGGGTAAAGCGGGGCAGGTCGCAAAACAGGCGCCGCAGCCTATACAGTACCGCTCATCATATATGGGCCGGGTAAGAAAGGGAATCCCCGGCTCGCTGAAGGCCACCATGGTGAGGGCCCCGGTGGGGCAGACTTCCGCACAGGCGCCGCAGGATTCGTGTTTGGTATTGACCACGCAGCGCTCGAAATAAAGGGTGGATAGGGCTATCCTTGTCCGGTGTTTTTCGTCCACGCTGAGGCGGGTTATGGCGCCGGTGGGACAGGCCTGCCCGCACTCAACGCAGTTATATTGACAGGCCTCCCGGGCATTGGCGAGGTCCAGGCTTGCGTAATCCATGGCCGGATACGGGGCATTTTTCATTTTGATAACCTTGACCGGACAGGAAGATACACAGGCCTGGCAGCCTATACAGCGGGATGTGAAATGCCTGACACTTTTTGCCCCCGGCGGAAGTATAGGCAGAGATGCACCCGCAGCGTTCACGGGGGCAGCGGATCGTGAGAACAGCTTTATGCTGGGCCCCAAAAGATAGGCCGCGCCGCATAAGAATGAAAGTTTTCCGGCGCCCTTCAAAAAGACACGGCGGGCTTCGCCCGATACCGTTTCCCTGCCCCGGGCTGTATAGGCAACACTTCCCGTGGGGCAAACAGCAGCGCAGGAAAGGCACAATACACAGCGTTCACTATCTATGCGTTTTTCTTTTGCTTGTATGCAGCCGGCGGGGCAGTTTTTTTCGCAGAGCCCGCAGGAGACGCATTTTGATGAGACCTTCATGCCAAAGGGGGCGGCGGACGAGAACAGTCCCAGCGTTATACCCACAGGGCACCAGTTACAGAAAGCCCGGCCATGAGCTAACGCTATAAGCAGTATGAACGCCAGCGGAATAGCGAGGACAAAAGATAACAAGCTCCGTGCGGCGTTCATGCCCCGCCCAAAGGTGGAGATAGGATCAAAAATAATCATGAGGGGGGTGAACGCAAACACTACACCTAAGGCCGCCAGCAGCGGGATAATATAACGGATTTTTGGCGGGGGGGAATAGCCCTTGCGAAAAAAGCTACTGCTGCTTAAATGAGGCAGCTTTTTCCTTAAAAATTTTCCAATCCGCCAGAACAGTTCCTGGGCAGTACCCAGCGGACACAACACGCTGCAATAAAGCCTGCCGAAGATCAGGGTAAGGACAAGGATGATGGCGGCGATGCCCGCGATACCGGCGCCGTACAGCACGGCGGAAAATTGCGTTTTGACCAGCAATGCCAGGAGGCCGTTGACGGTGATGGTGGGCGAAAGGTATGCATAGACAAAAAGAGCCAGCACGGCAAGGGAGAAGAGAAAACGGATGAGCGCAGGCGTTTTTCGGCCCCGGGGTATCCTGTTATCGGCCATTATACGTTCAGACGGGAGATGTTGAGCTTCGAAAGATCCATCTGTCCGTGACCCGCTTCCGAGGCGATGCGCACGTACTCGACCTCTCCCTGTTTACGGTTAACCAGGGCAAAAGCCGCGGAGTCGGCGGCCACGATGTCCGGTGAAATGATCATCGATCCAATCTGGGCCACATCGGCCAGGTTTCCCCCGCCCGGACCGTTTCTGGTGAGGACCCGGTAGGCGTCAACGATGTTGAGGTCCGGCTTTTTTGCGTAGAGAAAATCGGCGATGCAGGTTTGGAGGCCGGTGGAGTGATAGGTCTGCCGGTTCCAGATGCAGCCCATGAGGTTCTTGATGGAACAGGATACACCGGCGCCGCCGTGGTGTTTCAACACCGGCACGTTGATGAACACATCCGCCTCCAGGAGACTTTCGTGGATCATCGTTTCTTTGAGCCGCCTACCCCCGTTAAAGGTGACTTTTTGATAGTAGCCTTCCCGCTCGGCCTGGGCGTAGACGGCGCCGGCATTTTTTGCCGCATCCAGGATGCCTGAGTTTTTGGAGGCCCGCTCCCAATGGGCCAGGGAATGATCGACGATGATGACCCGCCGGGCCCCGGCATCTTTGCACTGCTTGACCACCGCCGCCACCAGCTCGGGCGAAGTGTTCGCCGCATATTCGGGTGCCAGATCGAAGGACATATTGGGCTTTATGACCACGGTCTGGCCGCTTTTAACGAAGCGCCCCATGCCGCCGATTTCCCGCATCCCCCGCTCGAACATGGTCCGGGGTGTGCCGCCCTTAAGGGCCACCAGGTCGGGATACCGGTTCTCCTGGGCCGCCAGGGTAGCGGCGTTATGCAGCCCCTTGGGCAGAATGAGCAGCCCCGCCCCAAAGCCCAAAGCGGCCGACTTTTTAAGAAATTCACGCCTATCCATTTTACACCCCCGTTTTCTTTATGTGATGACCCCTTGAGTATAGCACTAAATGTAACCTCATGCACACCGGCATTTCCCTGGTTTTACCGGGGATATTCATTTGTGGTCGACTAATTCGTCAAGGTTATAGCTCTTCCCCATTTCAAGGATCCTGCATTTGATGGGGCTGCCCTGGAAGGCGCCGGCAAAAAAGGCGGGATTTTCCGAGTTGACGGCAAAGAGATCGTAGTGGAACGGGAAGGCCGCCTTGACCTTTAAGGCATGGGCATAGATCACCGCTTCCTGCCAGGTCATGTTTCCGAATTTTCCGTTGATGCAGATAAAGGCGGCGTCGGGCTCTTTTTCCTTTATGTCAAAAAGCTTAGGGTTCATCAGTGTGTCCCCGGAAAAGTAAAGGCGTTTTCCGCCAATCTCCGCCATGATCCCAATACTATCATCCGTATGTTCCGCATGGACCGCAGAAATACTGAAATCTCCCAGGGATATTTTTTGCCCCCGGTTAAATTCGTGGATCTTTTCCGCTGCGAAATTTTCCCGCTTGAGGTGGTCCACACAACTTGAAGGCCCGTAAAAATTACCCCACCGGACATAATCCCTTACTGTATCAATATCAAGATGATCGCTGTGATCATGGGTGGACATAAGGTAATCGACGGAAAGTTCCCCCTTCCGCACCGGCGGCGCATAAAGCCTGATGAATCCTTCGGCGGCGCAGGCGTTGCTAAAATACGGATCGATAAGAATCGATGCGGAAGAAGATTTTAATAGAAATATAGCCTGGCCATACCAGGTGACTGTAACTGCCATAATTCCCCCATATCTCTATCAGGATACCACTCGAAAAGTTTTTCATCCAGATCGATCCCCGGGCCCGGCCCCTCCGGCGGCGGGAAGTATCCGTCTTTGGGAGTGACCTTTGACATCAGACGTTTTCTGTGTATACTGAAACCATGTCTACAAGAATCGCCATTATCGGGCCGGGGAAACGGTCGGCTTATTATTACGCCCCTCTTGTCAAAAAGATCGGGGGTGAGCTTGAACTTGTCGGGGTGTGGGGCCGCAGTCCGGAAAGAGCAAAAAAATTCGGGGAGGATTTCGGCATCCCCTGGTACACGGATATGGACAGGATGATCCGCGAAACTTCCCCTTCCATCGGGATCGTTTCCGTGGGCGGGGGCGGCAACGGGGAGGCCGGGCTTTTGGCAGTGGAACACGGCCTTAACGTGCTGCTTGAAACGCCCATTGCCTGGCGCCTTGATGAAGCCGATGCTATCATTGCCCAGGCGGAAAAGCAAAATCTTAAAATCGAAGTTTCCGAACAGTTTCACCGCCGCCCCCATATGCAGATCATCCTTAAACTTCTGGAGACCGGAATTTTCGGGCAGGTTTTTTCTTCCTTCAATGATTTCGGCGGCCATGGTTACCACGGCATCAGTGTGATGCGCTCCTTCCTGGGTTTTGACGCAAAGCCCCTCCGGGTCTACGGCGCGTGCCGGGATTTTAACATGGGCCCCACATTAGCCGGTCCGGCTTTTTCCGCAGAAAAGGGTGAGTACGGAATGCGGAAGGAAAATCAGGAACATGGGATAATCGAATTTGAAAATGGAAAAATTGGTATTTATCACTGGAGCAGTGTGGGGTATAACGATCCCCTCCGCTGGTGGAGGAGCGCCCGCTTCCTTGCGGAAAGGGGCATGGGCCTTACCAGTTTTACTCCCGGCGATTATTCGGTGAACCTGACCCTCCTGGAAAAAGACGGCGGCGCGCCCCGGCCTGTCACCATAGAAAAGCGCCTGGAACGGGTGGACGGCGGCAATCTGCAATACCTGGTGGCCCGCACCGGCGATGACCAATTCCCCCTGGTGCGATGGGACAATCCCTTCGCCTCATCAGCCAACGGTCGGGGGCAAATCTGGGAAGACGATGAACTGGCCGTGGCGCTCTGCATCATGAGTCTGGTGAACGCCGTCAAAAACAACACCCCGCCAAGTTACGGCCCCCATCAGGCCCGCATGGATCAGGAGTTGAGCCTTGCCATTCAGCAATCCTCAAAGACCGGACAACCGGTGGTGCTTCCCCTGGGCTAATCTCCTGCAGTTCCCATTCTTGTTGAATTTTTCCCCAAGGGCTTATATACTGAAAAAAACAACAGGAGATTATTATGATTGAACAGGTTGCGGATGTAGAGCCGGGCGTAAAGCTCCGTTACGGCATGGTCGGCGGGGGGCAGGGGTCCTTCATCGGCGATGTTCACCGGAAATCCATCGCCCTGGATGGGTTGGCCGAAATTGCGGCGGGGTGTTTTTCCCGGTCCGTGGAAAATACCCTGAAAACCGGGGCGGCCCTGGGTTTGTCCAACGAGCGGCTCTACAAAGACTTTGAGGAAATGGCCCGGGAAGAGGCGAAACGACCCGACAAAATCGACTTTGTAGTAATTACCGCCCAAAATTATGCCCATTACGAGACCGCCAAGGCTTTTTTGAGCCGGGGAATCCCCGTGGTCTGCGAAAAACCCCTCTGTTTTGAGGTTTCCGAGGCGGAAGAACTGGCGGCCCTGGCTAAACAAAACAATCTCCTCTTCTGCGTCACCTATGTCTACACCGGCAATGCCACGGCGAAACAGGCCCGGGAGATTGTCCGCCGGGGGGAAATCGGCAAAATCATCTATATCAACGGCGAGTATCCCCAGGAGTGGCTTCTGGCGCCGGCGGAAAAACAGGGCAGCAAACAGGCCGAGTGGCGGACCGATCCCAAACAGGCGGGGAAGTCCAACAGCATCGGCGACATAGGCACCCATGTGGAAAATATGATTTCCTACGTTACCGGTTTGAAGATAAAATCCCTTCTGGCCCGGCTGGATAAACTGGGCCCCGGCGACCGGGTTCTGGATGATAACGCCACGGTGCTTTTGGAATACGACAACGGCGCAAAGGGGGTTATCTGGACCAGCCAGGTGGCCGCCGGTTACGATAACGGCATGAGGCTCCGCATCTTCGGGACCAAAGGCTCCATCGAGCTGAATGTGGAGTCCAGCAACTATCTGAAACTCGCCATTTTCGGCGGGGCCAATGCCCAAATTTCCCGGGGCCGCGATCCTTTCTATCCCCATGCGCAGAGTTACTCAAGAATTCCTTCGGGGCATCCGGAGGGATATTTTGAAGCCATGGCGAATCTTTACAAAACGTACATCAAGGCGCTGGTAAAACAGAAAGAAGGAAAGCCCCTGACCGATGAAGACCTTGACTTCCCCAATGTGGAAGACGGGATCGCAGGGGTTAAGTTTATCGGGAAATGTGTGGAAAGCTCCGCCAAAGGCGCGGTGTGGGTTAATTTTTAAGGAGTGAGTCATGTCAAGACCAGTTACCATTTTTTCGGGCCAGTGGGCGGATCTTCCCTTCGAGAAGCTCTGCGAAAAAGTAAAATCCTTCGGATACGACGGCATTGAAATTGCCTGCTGGGGGGATCATATCGATCTGAAAAAGGCGGCCACGGATCCCAAATATGTGGAAGATCGCAAGGCGATCCTCAAAAAGTACGGCCTTAAAACCTGGGCCCTCGGCACACACCTCGTGGGCCAGTGCGTGGGCGATAACTGGGATCCCCGGCTGGACGGCTTCGCCCCATCGTCTCTGTCGGGAAAACCCGAGGAGATCCGTAAATGGGCCATTCAGGAAATGAAGTACGCCCCGGCGGCGGCAAAAAACATGGGCGTTAAAGTGGTTACCGGTTTTATGGGCAGCCCCATTTGGGCATGGTGGTACAGTTTCCCCCAGACCACCGAAAAGCAAATCGACGACGGCTTCAAACAGATTGTAAAACTCTGGACGCCGATTTTCGACGAGTTCGACAAGTACGGCATCAAGTTTGCCCTGGAAGTGCATCCCACGGAGATCGCCTTCGACTACTACACGGCGGAACGGCTCCTTAAAGAATTCAAGAACCGCAAAACATTGGGCTTCAACTTTGATCCCTCCCATTTAATCTGGCAGGGCGTAACGCCCCACATTTTCCTGCGGGATTTTGCATCAAAAATTTATCACGTCCACATGAAAGATGCGGCGGTTACTTTGGACGGCAAGGCGGGCATTCTCGGTTCCCACATTACCTTTGGCGATACCCGCCGGGGCTGGAACTTCCGTTCGCTGGGACACGGAGACGTGGATTTTGAAAACATCATCCGGGAGCTGAACGCCATGAATTACAAGGGCCCGCTGTCGGTGGAATGGGAAGATTCCGGCATGGAGCGGGAATACGGCGCCACGGAGGCCTGCGCCTTTGTCAGGAAGGTTGACTTTTCGCCCTCCAACGTAGCCTTTGACAGTGCTCTGAAATCGGACTAATCGGTAAGCCCCGCGATAAGGGCTCCGCTTTTTTGGTCACGCTTACTATCGGGGCCTAAGCGGGTCTGTATCAGCGCGCCGGATTCCGCTGCTTCAACTTTTTCTCTTGTGCCGGTAACCAGAATAAGGCCCTTTTCCGAACAGCCGTAACGGGCTATGCCGCTGCCGACGGGGAAGGGATCGGAAATGATGCGTACCGGAAATTCCCCGGCGCTGCTTTCATTTTTTGCCGATGAGGCCGAACCTGCCAGAAGAAAACTTAATGCGGCCCGTTCTTTGGGCAATCCCGCCGCCTCGGAAAGCTTAAGCAGGTCCGGGGGAGCGGCGCCCTTGCCGCTAGCCGTATCAAAAACAAAGTGACACCATTTGCCGGCGGCATCCAGGGGACAAGGGCTTTGGTGGGGGCAGGGGGCGATGGGTAAACGGCCCAGCGGAATGAGGCCGGCGCGGAGGGCGGTGATAAAGGCGCCGCCCCGGGGATTGCCCGGTTCCATCACCAGAATGGAGCCGTTGGCGGCGGTAAGGGCATTGAGGAGCCGGGCGTTTTTATCCGCCATGGAATTAAACCACGACCTGTCAGCCTCGGGAATTTTTTGATACACCTCGTTGAAAAGGTTCACCGCCGTGGTCAACCGGGCTTTATCACCATGGATGGGAGCGCCCAGGGAGGCCCTGATAGGCCGGATTTTCCAAGGACAATCCTTGCCGGCCAACGCCCTAAAAAGCTCCATACCTTTTTCCAGCGCCGCCCCGGTGCGGTCCAGGCAACGGAACTCCAGGTTAAGCCCCCGGTATTCAGGTTTCGCCATCCACAGGGCTAAAACCAGGGTCAAAGGGCCGGAGCCCAGATCGGTTACGGCATCACCGTCCTCCAGGGTGATGGGCAAAGACGGCAGGAGACGGCAGAGGCGGTAGAGGTTCCAGGGGAGAAAGTACCGGAGGTATGCTGAAAGCAGATTCGGCTTACCCAGATACGTTTCGCTCCGGTCGCCCCGGCTGCCGGTGAGAAGCCGGGAAAGTTCGGCTATATCAAACTTGAGGCTTTGGCGGAAACGGCCCGGCAGGGGGAAGCTGCGGTCAATGAGGGGGAGCAGCTCTTCATTCAACACCGAAAGACTTTTCACTCAGGCTCTTTTCCGGGACTTTCCCCGGTTAGAGGCGGCTTGACCACGGTGTATATATCCAAAAGCTCCGAGCGCAGGGCCGCAAGACCGGCCCGCAGGTCCTGATCATGCCCGGAAAGCTCCCGGTAGAGCTGTTCCTTAGCCCCTTCCAGGGTAAAACGCCGTTCATAGAGCAGATATTTGAGGCGAAAGAGGAGCTGAAGGTCCCGGTCTGAGTAAAAGCGGCGGCCCTGGGCATCTTTTCGGGGCTGGATCAATGGAATTTCCTTTTCCCAGTAGCGGATCACATGGACTTTGACCCCTAAAAGAGCCTCCATTTCCGCAATTCCGTAGGATTCGACCAATTATTTTCCCCCCCGGCCTTCACGATCCTTCCGGCTGGGCCGCATTTCTATCTGCACGGGAATACGGGCAAAACCCAGATCCCGGCGGATTTTGTTACGGAGGTAGGCGGTATATGACTCGGTAACGGCGCTGGGGCGGGACACGAAAAACACAAATTTTACGGGATTTTCCGAAGTCTGCACGGCATATTTGACCTTGAACCTGGTCCGGGGGCCCGAGGGCGGCGGATATTCCTCCAGCCAGCGTTCCAGGGCCTGGTTCAGGGGGCCCGTATCAATATGCCGGTTCAGCTCGCCGTAGAGGCCGATGCCGGTGTCCAGGAGCTTATCCACCCCGCTGCCGTCCAGGGCGCTCAGCGCCACGATGGGGGCGTATTCCATTTTGCCAAAAAGAAAACGAACCCGGTCCTGGGCGGCGACGAAGGTGTTTTTTATGGCGGGCATACAATCCCACTTGTTCAGCACAAAAATGATCCCCCGGCCTTTTTCGTGGGCCAGGGCGGTGATTTTTTTATCCTGATCGGAGAGTCCCTCCACCGCGTCTATCATCAAAAAAACAAGGTCCGCATCATCTATACTTTTGATGGCCCGGTTCACCGAATAATACTCGATGTTCTCCGTCACCTTGCTTTTCCGCCGGATCCCCGCAGTGTCCAGCACATGGAAGCGCCGGTTTTTATACACAAAATCGCCTTCGATTACGTCACGGGTGGTGCCTGGCACCTTACTGACAATGGATGCAGCGGAAAGGGTCAGGCGGTTACTCAGGGTGGATTTGCCGGTGTTTGGTTTACCTAACAGGGCAATGGCTATGGGCCGCGTTTCCCCGTCATCAATTTCTATTGAAGAAAAATCCAGCGCATCAACAATGGCGTTTTCCAGCTCGGTGATATTGTCCCCATGTTCTGCGGAGATCATAAAAGCTTTATCAAAACCGTGGGATAAAATATTCCACGCCTCCGCCGCCCGTCTGCCGCCTTCGGTTTTGTTGACCGTTACCAGCGTTCGGTCCCGGTAGGGCCGCAGCAGCTCGATAAACTCCTCATCCTCCGCCGTCACTTCACCGGCTTCCATAATCAGGATGATAAGGTCCGCCGTTTCCAGCATGGCCAGCGTCCGCTCTACCACCAGCGAGTCCAGATCTGTTTCGCCGCTGTGGTCCAGTTTGAAACCGCCGCGATCCAGCGTATAACCGCCAGTGTCTACGAGCCGCAGCGGTTTACCCTGAATAAAGGTGTCCATAGCCACGGGATCCCGGGTTACCCCCGGCGTGGGGTCCGTGATGGTCCGGCGTTTTTTAAGGAGGCGGTTAAAAAGTGTTGATTTTCCCACATTGGGTCGTCCGGCCAGAACCACCACAGGCAGGTTCCGGTATTTTGGGGCGTGCGGGTCGTAACCCGGGGTCTTTTCCATAATTTTTTATTTTACCAGTTTTACTACTTGCTGATATGAACTGCAGCTCAGGGCTTCCCTTGCCAGGGCCTGGCAGCTCTGTTGATCGACCCGGCGGATAACCTCTTTTACCGAGGGAATTGCCGAGGCGTTCATGCTGAATTCGTCCAGCCCCAGCCCCAAAAGCAGGGCCGTCATGGAAGGATCCCCCGCCATTTCTCCGCACATGGCGGCGATGATCCCCTGGTGGTGGGCGGCGTCGATGGTATTTTTTATCAGCCGGAGCATCGCCGGGTGCAAAGGCTGGGCCAGATAATTCACCCGCTCGTTTCCCCGGTCCACCGCCAGCGAATACTGGATCAGATCGTTGGTGCCCAGTGAAAAAAAGTCGGCTTTTTTTGCCAGAATATCCGCCGTCATGGCCGCCGAAGGAATTTCTATCATGGCCCCCACTTCGATATTTTTTGCATAAGGCTGTTTTTTGGACCGACCAGTCGGCTGGCCAGCCGCATGACCAGCCGCACGGCCCTCCGCACGGACTTCGTCCAGAATTTTCAGGGCCGCCTCCAGCTCTTCGATCCCCGAAATCATGGGGAACATGATCTTTACATTGCCGTTGACCCCGGCCCGGAGGATAGCCCTCAGTTGAGTCTTGAAAATTTCCGGCAGCGCCAAAGAAAAACGGATTGCCCGCCAGCCCAAAAGGGGATTTTTTTCACCGGAAACCTGATGCTCCGGCAGCACCTTGTCGCCGCCCATGTCCATGGTTCGGATAGTCACCGGCAAGCCGCCCATGGTTTTGAGCACCTGGGTATAGGCAAGGTACTGACGCTCCTCGTCGGCGGATTCGCCGGGGGTCAAAAAGAAAAATTCCGAACGGTAAAGGCCTATGCCTTCAGCCCCGTAACGGATCGCCTGATCCGCCTCCTCCGGCACTTCAATATTTGCCTTCAGGGTGATATGACGGCCATCTTTTGTCTCGGCGGGAAGCTCCCGCAGCGACAGAAACTTTTTTTCCCTTTTCTGAAATTTTGATAAGCTTTCCTCGTAACGCTGCCAGGCCGCTTTATCCGGTTTGATGATCACCGTGCCGGAATCGCCGTCCACCACCAGCGCTTCCCCGTTTTCGACCTCGCGGCTTATCGATGAAAGGCCCAGCACCGCCGGAATTCCAAAAGCCCGGGCTAAAATAGCCGTGTGGGAAGTGCGCCCCCCCATGTCCATCGCCAAACCTTTTACATGGTCCCGGTTCAGAGAAAGAACGTCCGAGGGAAGAAGATCGTGGACTACCAGAATAACATCTTCGGAAATATCCGCCAGGGAAAATCTTTTTTTCAGGGAAAGGAGCTTGGCGAGAATACGGTTGGATACATCGGAAATATCCGCAGCCCGTTCCCGAAACAGCGGATCCGGGGAGGCCAAAAGTTTTCCCGTAAGCTCCCGGGAAATGTCCCAGACCACCCACTCGATATTCTGCAGACTTGAGGAGAGCCGTGCCTTGAGCTGATCCTGAAAATCCGGGTCTTCCAGCATCATCATGTGGGCTTCGAGGATTTTCGCCTGTTCTTTGGCCGCAGCGGTGGTCGCTTCTTTGGCAGCCTGGTCCCGCAGCCCCCGAATTTCCTCCGTCGCCTCCCCAACCGCCTTTTCAAACCGTTTCCACTCGGTTTCCACCATGGTTTTGGGGATAAAGTAGTGAGGAATCTCGGGAAAATCGTCCTCCAGATAGAGGAATGTCTTGCCGGTGACAATTCCCGGGGAGGCCGGAATACCGGTTAATTTTTTCACTTCTATAGAAGGATAACGCAAACCGGGGGATTAGTCAAATGAAGAACAGGCCGCCGCCATTGCCGGGGGCCTGGACTATGTGGGCTTCAAGGTTTCCTGTTTTTCTTCCCTTTCCTTAAATTTTCGCTAATCCTAAACCGCACTACTTTTCTGATTATATCCCACGGAATAGGCTTATCAAAGGCAAACCGCAGTGTTCCCTTCCCGCTGCGGTACGGCGCAAGCTCTTTTTCAAATTCGTCAATTCCGGAGGGGCTGGGGAAAAACCCAAAATGATCCTTAAACGCCGCAAAATGAACCAGATTGCCATTTAAATAGAAAGTCGGCATTCCGTAGGATATTTTCTCCGCAGCCTCCGGGGCTTCTCCCTGTATAAAAGCCCTCATCTCACACAATATTTTCTGAATGTCGGGAGGAAACCTGGCGATATACTCATCAATAGTTTCAGGCATTTTATCTATCGCAGCTCCAATTGAGAATAGCTTATGAAACCAGCTTCGCGATTTCGTCGATTTTTTCCAGGGCTGCTTCGAAGTCGTAGAATTCGGCCAAATGGCATAGCACCTTGAGCCCCTCTTCTACCCTTGTATCCGGGGGGAAGGAGACCCTCGCCAGCTCTCCGGCAATTTCGTCCGACACCGTGCCGTCCAGGCCCTTGCAGGCTTCCTGCAAAAGCGCCAGTTTTTCGGCTAAAAAGGCGGCTTCCACGGGCTGTTTTTCCGCCATTTCCTCCGCAAAAAGGGAAGTTTCCCCCAGGGCATCCCGAAAGGCGCCCAGGGCTTTGCAGATATCCCCGGTTTCGGCCTTGCAGGTTTGTCCGTCACCAGCTTTGCCGGCCTTTTCCAGCCGGGCGGCCCATTCGGAAAGCTTCTCGTGGCCCAGGGCCGCCATCACACCTTTTTGTGCGTGGAGCCGAATGGCATAATCGGCCCAGTCCTCTTTTTCCAACGCATTGTGGATGGAAACCATGTATTCATCAAAACCTTCGCAGAATATTTTCAGGGCCTTGAGGTAGCCTTCGGCATTGCCGCCCACGTGGGAAATTCCCGCCGCCGCATCAAGGCCTTCAATTTTTTCCAGCTCATCCCAAAGGGAAGCCGGCCCCGCGAAGACTGCGGCTTTTTCTTCCGCCCCGGCAAAGGTAATTTTTTCCGGGGGCAGCCATTTTGCCAGCGCCCGGTTCAGCTCTCCCCTGTCTATGGGTTTGGAAACAAAATCGTTCATGCCCGCCATCAAAAAAGTTTCTTTTGCACCGGTAACCGCATTGGCCGAAAGCGCTACCACGGGAACATTTTTATACCATTCGCCATCCAGTTTCCGTATTATCGATACGGCTTCAAGGCCGTCCATTTCGGGCATCATGTGATCCATAAAAATAAGATCGTACCGTTTGGCCTTGACCATTTCGATGGCCTCGCGGCCGCTCCGGGCGGTATCCGCATTGATGTTGTGCCCCGAGAGGAAACCCTGGGCCACGGTAAGATTCACCGTGTTATCATCCACCACCAGCACCGCCGTATCCGGGCGGGCCATAACCTGTTCGGCGGAATCAACCTGTTCCACCAGATTCGGATCTCCCGGTTCCAGGGGGAAATAAGCGGTAAAGGCCGATCCCTTGCCGTACTCGCTGGTAAATTCTACGTCCCCCCCCAAAAGATCCGCCAGCGCTTTGGTGATGGAAAGCCCCAGGCCTGTGCCCATGATACCACGGTTCTTCACCACGTCGAGCTGCTGGAAGGTGCCGAAGATTTTTGAAAAATCTTCTTTTTTGATACCTAGCCCCGAGTCTTCAACGGCAGCGGCCAGATATTCGCCTTCTTCGTGGATGGCCCGGTATAGTGAAAGTTTTACAAAGCCTTCACGGGTGTATTTGATCGCATTGGACATCAGGTTAGTAACTACCTGCCTGATGCGTATCTCGTCGCCGTAAAGAACCTCCGGCAGATCCGGATCAATGCTGCAGCGGAATTCCAGATCTTTGTTCACGGCGATAAAACGGTGCATGGAACAGAGGCTTTCGTAGAGAAGCCGGAGGTTGAAGTGAACCGGTATCAGCTCCATCTTCCCCGCTTCAATTTTTGAAAAATCCAGAATGTCGTTGATAATGTGGAGCAGGGCCTTACCCATGCTTTTAATATCCTCGAAATACTGCCGCTGCAGCGGGTCCAGATTATCGGTACGCATCAGATCGCTCATGCCAATGATAGCGTTCATGGGCGTTCTTATCTCGTGGCTGATGGAAGCAAGAAAACTGCTTTTTGCCTTATTGGCGTTTTCCGCCGCTTTGAAGGCCTCCTGCAGCTGTTCGTTGTAAACCTTCAGTACCTTGTTTTGCACAATCGACAGGAGATGATTCTCCAGCCGTTTTTTCAAGAGGGGGGCGGAAAAAGGTTTGGAAATATAGTCAACGGCCCCCAGGGAAAGGCCTTCAAGCTGGCTCTCCGAATCGGTGCGGCTGGTGAGAAAAATTACCGGAATCTCCGCAGTCCGGGGATTTTTTTTCAGGATCTTTATGGCCTCAAGGCCGTTCATCTCCGGCATTTCCACATCCAGGAGGATCATGTCAGGGACAACATTTTCCAGTACTTCAAAGAGTCTGTTCGCCGAAAGCAGGGGGAAAACCGTATAGGTGTCTTTTAATATGTCCTTCCCCATGGTGAGGTTGGACATATTATCATCCACCATAATGATAGTTTGACGGAGC
>BNUV01000008.1 GCA_025997615.1 Spirochaetia bacterium | reverse complement strand
CATGGTGAATTTTCAGGCGTGAAGCTTTGGAACAAATCTTTATTCAGAATCTTCAAAATCTTCGGGGATGGCGAGGTTGGAATAAACATTCTGCACATCGTCATTTTCTTCCAGCCGTTCGATAAGCCGCATCGCTTTGGCGGTTCCGTCGTTATCCAGCGAAACCTCCGCCTCGGGGATCATGCTGATCTCGGCTGGAAGAAAATGACGATGTGCAGAATGTTTATTCCAACCTCGCCATCCCCGAAGATTTTGAAGATTCTGAATAAAGATTTGTTCCAAAGCTTCACGCCTGAAAATTCACCATGAAGCGGCGGATCATTGGCGTTGACCCCGGTCTGGCTTCATCGGGCTGGGGGGTCATTGATGCGGGAAGGGGTCGGCTCAAATATGTGGCCCACGGCTGCATAGAAACAAAGGTGGGAAGCTCCCGGGCGGAACGCCTTTTTTTTATCTATAAATCCTTCAAAGAAATTCTGGAATTATACGATCCCGCCGAGTCGGCCATCGAGACCCTCTACTTTGCCCGTAACGTTTCCAGCGCCATGGCGGTGGCGGAGGCCCGGGGGGTCTTGTGTATGGCTCTGGCGGAACGGGGCCTTCCGGTGCGGGAGTTTACCCCCAACGCCATCAAACAGACGGCGGTAGGCTGGGGCGGCGCGGACAAAGCCCAGGTCCAGGAGATGGTCCGCGTCATTCTGGGTTTAAGCGATATCCCCAAACCGGACCACGCCGCCGATGCTCTGGGGGCGGCCTTATGCTGCGCGAATAACCGGGTGGAGTTTGTATGATCCAGCGGTCTAAAAATGGTGCTTAATCCCCGCCTGTTTCATAATACCATTTGCTACATGGCGGATGCGTATCTCACCATCGACCGGAAAGTTCCTACAGGTGATAGGGCTATACCATATATCGTGATCGCCTTTACCACGCCGCACAAAATTACAGCCGTTATTGCTTAGAATCTGGCGGACTTTTTTCTCGTACTCTGCCATTAAACCGCAACCGCTTGGGCTTCCATACAAAAGAGCAGGTTAATATCTGCATACGATTTTCCGTTTAATTCCAGCAGCTCCGGCGTTGCCAGCTTAACGCGCCTAATCAACTCGTCCAGAGAAGCGTCCTCAAGCACTATGGGTATATAATCATTTTCAGCATACCATTTTTCGACTTCTTCATCCCAATATAACGACACTACATATTCAGCCATACTTATTCACCTTCCTAGTATTATCTTAGTAGCAAATTTGGATTATTACAATGCGTTAGTCCCATCCTCCATAACCGTCAATTAGGTTACGACGGTTACTCATAGTGGGTGTCCAGCATCGTGAACGGAGGCAGAAAAAGGCGAAAAAAAGCCCTGTCCGGCGTTGCGGACAGGGCTTCGGGAAGGCAGGGGAAAGAGTGAGACGTCAATGGGGTGTCATTACATAATCAGCATAGGCCAAACTAATACCTTCCCGCAGTCCGGTTTTCGGTGTAAATCCCAGCGCTGAAAGACGGGATATATCCAGCAGCTTCTTAGGCGTCCCCGTGGGTTTCGTGGTATCCCACTCAATCTCGCATGAACGGCCCGCCATATCCGCATAGACAATATCCCGGATTATCCCGGCCAAGTCTTTGATACTCAAATCCTTTCCGCTGCCAATGTTGATAAAATCCCCGGCGGCATTACGAAGGTCTTCCGCGTTATACTCCTCCATAAGCAGTATCACGGCGTTCGCTACATCTTCGCTGTATAAAAACTCCCGGTAGGGCGAACCATCCCCCCATAACACTACCTTGTCTGTGCCGGATACCTTAGCCTCATGAAACTTGCGGAGCAGCGCAGGCAGTACGTGAGAGCCGTCAAGATCGTAATTGTCCCCGGGACCATACAGATTCGTCGGCATGGCGGATAGATAATTGGTCCCGTACTGTTTGTTGAATGCAGCGCATAACTTGATGACGCTGATCTTTGCCAGCGCGTAGGCGTCATTGGTGGGTTCCAGTAATCCCGACAACAGGTATTCTTCTTTCATCGGCTGGGGAGCCAGTTTGGGATAGATACAGGAAGAACCGAGATTCATGAGCTTCTTCACCCCGCTTTTATAGGCGGCGTGAATCACATTGAAGCCTATCATGGTATTCACATAGATAAAATCCGCAGGATACGTTGAGTTAGCGCCGATTCCCCCCACCTTTGCGGCGGCAAGAAACACATACTCAGGTTTCTCCTGCTCAAAGAATGAATACACCGCCGCCTGATTCAGCAAATCCAGTTCCGCGTGGGTCCGCGTGATGATACGGTCATACCCGCTCTGTTGCAGTTTCCGCAGAATCGCACCGCCAACAAGTCCCCGGTGTCCGGCTACATAGATTTTCGCGTTTTTATTCATAGTAGTTCTCCGTCCGGTACCCGCCGTCTCTCAGGTGGATTTCCTTCTCCGCCAGCTTGATGTCATGGCTGACCATCATGGCCACCAGTTCCGGCAGTTTTACCCGGGGTTCCCAGCCAAGTTTGGCTTTCGCTTTCCCCGGATCGCCGATAAGCAAGTCCACTTCAGCGGGCCTGAAATAGCGGGGGTCAATCTCTACCAGTATGCTGCCATCGACGATGTTAATACCTTTCTCCTCAACACCCTCTCCTTCCCACTTTAAGGTGATACCTGCCTCTCCAAAAGCCATGGTGATAAAATCCCTCACGGTTGTCGTTATACCGGTAGCCATGACATAATCGTCCGGCGCGTCCTGCTGGAGCATGAGCCACATCAATTCGACATAATCGCCGGCAAAGCCCCAGTCACGCTTGGAATCGATGTTGCCCATGTAGAGTTTGTCTTGTAAGCCCAGTTTGATACGAGCGGCTGCGCGGGTTACTTTCCGGGTTACAAAGGTCTCTCCTCTGATAGGGCTTTCGTGGTTAAACAGGATTCCATTACAGGCGTACATTCCGTAACTCTCCCGGTAGTTGACGGTAATCCAGTAGGCGTAGAGTTTCGCGCAGGCGTAGGGGCTGCGGGGATAGAAGGGCGTTGTCTCCGTCTGCGGGATTTCTTGTACCTTGCCATACAATTCCGAGGTTGAGGCTTGATAAAAGCGTACTTTCTTTTCCATGCCCAAGATCCTGACGGCTTCCAGGAGGCGCAGGGTTCCGAGTCCGTCGCTGTCTGCGGTGTATTCGGGGACTTCAAAGGAAACCTGTACATGGCTCTGGGCGCCGAGGTTATAGATTTCGTCGGGCTGGACTTCCTTGAGGATGCGGATAATGTTTGAGGTATCGGTGAGATCGCCGTAGTGGAGGATGAAGTGTTTATTCTTCACATGCGGGTCTTGGTACAGATGATCGATGCGCTGGGTGTTGAACGAGGATGAACGGCGTTTAATGCCGTGTACTTCGTAGCCTTTCCTGAGCAAGAACTCTGCGAGGTATGCGCCGTCTTGTCCGGTTACGCCGGTGATGAGGGCTGTTTTCATAAAAACTCCCTTGAAAATAAGTTTATGTGGTATAAAAGTCAGTACTGTAAAGCATCCGGTAATGGCGGCAAGCTATGCCATATTTTGCGGTAGATTTCTGATTGCGGTCTGATTATCACCCATGCGGTGATTACAATAATCAATATGTAGGTAACAATATTTTGTCGTTCACTATACCACTTTTCTAATTGCGCTTTATACGGCCCGATAGTCTCACGATAACATTGTTCAATCGACATTCCGGATTTTGCAACAATTGATTCTTCATCACGAAACATAATTGAACCAATTCCTGTTAAACCCGGACGCATCAACAATATAATTTTTTGATTATTTTCGGGAAAATAATCAAAGTTCTTTAACGTCTGCGGACGCGGCCCTACCACACTCATGTCCCCAATCAATATATTGATAATCTGTGGCACCTCATTGAGCTTTGACTTCCGTAAAAACTTTCCAAATGGCAGCACCCGCGGATCATCTTTTACGGTTATGTCCCCGGCGCCAATAGCCGGACTGTTTTTTAACATTGTCGCGAATTTAAGCAGCCCAAAGGTCTTACCGTTTTTACCTACCCGTTCTTGGGTATAGAATATCTCTCCCTCTCCGGTAAACCGCAGAATCAGTGCGATAATTATTCCAAAAGGCAAAAAGACCAACAGAGCAATAGATGAGAGCAGTATATCCAAAAAGCGGGTCATGTGTTTTTCCAGTAATTGAGTGCTTCAGGCGGCTTGAAACCTCCCGTTGTAATGGGAGAACCGGCGTCAAAGAATGCACGATACCATGCTACGGTCTTCCGTATGCCTTCTTCCAATGAAACCTTGGGTGCATAGTCCAGTTCCGCTCCGGCCTTCGTTATATCGGGACAGCGCCGGGATACCGAGCCGGGATAGGTTGGAGCGTTTTCATAAGAACCGGTATAGCCCATAACTGTGCCGATAGTCCGGGTTAAGGTATCAATGGTAATCTCATCTCTATTGCCGATATGGTAAACCTGTTGATCTGATACACTGCTTTCCAGCGCCCTCACCGTACCTTCCGCGCCATCGGTACAGAAACAGAAAGCCCGGGTCTGTTCCGCCCCATAGACCTTCACGGGATTTTCACCTTTATAAATACGTTCAATAATGTGGGGAATTGCGTGTTTAAAGCCCATACGGGGACCGTAGATATTCTGATAACGGACGACGGTAGTATGGATTCCCAGCCGCTGCCCATAGGCAAAAAACGCCGCTTCTCCCCATATCTTGGTTACGGCATAGGTAAACCGGGGATGCCGGGTATCGGCAATACAGAGGGGAACCGATTCAGGTGTGGGGACCGGATACTGAAACGTATCGGTAGTTGCGGCGTAGTTCTCGCTGGAAGAAGCAAACAGTACCCGGCTTGGCCGGGCGTCTCGGAACCATTCCAGAGTATTGAGGCTGATTGCGGTATTAATCCTGATAACTTCTTCCGGTTCCTCAATACACCGGTTTACCCCGACTACCGCGGCAAGGACATATACATCGTCATAGTGGGTGTCCAGCATCGCGAAGGCCTCCGGCCTACTGAAATCAGCGGTAATAATGCTGATATTATAGCGGCTGCAGAGGAATTTTATTTCCTCATCATTACTACCGCTGGAAAAATCATCCGCGATAGTCAAAGCGTAATCACGGTTTTTCGCGAGATACCGGGCGATGTTATAGCCGATAAACCCCGCACCGCCGAGAATCAAAACCTTTTTCATAAATCACCCCGTCCAAGTACGATTACTGTATGTTTTTGCCGCAGTCTGCTAATTTGTTCCGTCGATAATAATCCGATAGTGTCGTAAATCCAGAGGGACTGACACGCAAGAAGCGTTTCTATCGTTTTCTCATTTTGATACATCAGGTGACCCGTACTGATTACCACGATATCAGGTTCAGTCCCCAGCGCATCGGACAGATCCGTAAATGGCGCTATCCCGGTTTCTGGCCAATTCAAGACATAGGGGTCATGGACATTGATCAATGCTTGAGCAGATTTCAGGCAGCGATAAAATGGCTCTACCGGAGAAAACCGCGTATCCCCTACATCTCCCCGGTACGAAGCGCCAAGCAAAAGCACTTTTACCCCGTCAAGCGGTTTTGAATAGCGCCGTTCAAGGAATTCAAAGGCATACCGGGGCATCTGATCATTAATTGAAACAGCGATTTCACTTTGCGCTAATTTGTCCTTACCACCGATCAAATGCTGCCTTGCCCAGCTTGCAAGAAGCGGATCTTTTGTCAGACAATAACCGCCCACCCCGATACCGGGGAACATCAAATTGCTATGGGTCGGACGCTGCCGGATCGCATGTACCACTTCGTATAAATCAACCCCCGCTTCTTCGGCCATACGGCTCCATTCAACTATAAAGGCGATATTCATTGCCCGGTAGGAATTCTCAAGTACCTTTGCCATTTCCGTGGCATTAGTATTACCTAAACGGGTTAAAGGATATTCATCGGTACGGATTATGGTTTTCAAAAACGCTTCAACCGCATCCGCGCTTTTATCATCAATACCGGAATAAACCCGGTAGAAACTTTGGATGGAATCAATATAATTCGGCCCCGGCATGACCCGCTCGTAGGAATGGCCGATACGGATTTGATCGGTCGGCAGGCCGCGTTCTTCCAGAGCGGCTTTAAGGGTTGGGGCCACTACATTCCGGCAGGTTCCGGGAGGTACCGTGGTTTCAACAAGAACCAACACATCGGGTTTACAGTATTTACCGATTGTTTTAATTGCGACAATAAATGATGCAAGGGTAACTTCATATTCGATTAGAGCATTTTTTTCGTTACTAGTCTTATGAACATCAAGATTAATATCCACAATGATGATGTCAGCCGCAGCATAAGCGGCAGTATCAACGGTTGCGTAGAAATTACCGCGTTTGCGGGTTTCTTCAAAGTATTGATGGATTTTCGGGTCATCGGCGGTAATGGGAAAGACGCCGACATTGAGGGAATCAACAGTACGGCGTCCTGATTCGGTGTCCTGGTCTACGCCGATTACCGCATAGTTCCCGTTTATGGCGTTGGACACAACCAGTGACATAACTGAACCGACAAAGCCGAGGCCCTGAACGAGGACTATAGGTTCATTTTTTTTGATTCTTAAAAAATTTTCTAAGGAAACAATATTTTTTGTATTGAAATTCTTTAATAACATTCTCCAACTCCCAAGATTACTAACTATCAGTATTTCTTATATTTTGCCTTACAAAAATTAACTCAGATACTTTAACAAAATACCTCATAAACAAAATAAAAAAATTAGTATAGATACCATTTTCTTTACATCCCCGTAAAAATTCCTGATTTAGGATAATACGATTCTTGAAAGAAGCGGTACTAACTCCTCCATTTCGCATTTTCATAAAATCAAAGGGCAGATATTTATATACTATTTTATTCTTATATAAAAACCGTATCAACAATTCATAATCCGCCGCTATTTTATAATCAGTTTGATAGTATCCGAATTTATCAAAATTATCTTTATAGGTAAAGAAGGTAGGATGAGCCGGCATAAACCCAAAACGTAATTTTTGAGGAATAAAATTTTTAGAAGAATAATATCGCACCGTTTTTTCTAAATTATTATGATTTACAAATCTTACATCGCCAAAGACGGCTTGAATATCTTTATTTTCAATAAACACTGCTGCAACCTTTTCAATCGTATCATTCCTATGATAAAAATCATCTGAATTAATAATACCAATCACATCGCCGCCTGCAATTCGTATACCCTTATTCATGGCATCGTATAAACCGTTGTCCGGCTCACTAATCCAGCGCATCCTGCCGTTAAATCTGGGTTCGTATTCTTTTATGATAGAAACGGTTTTATCGGTCGAATTGCCGTCAACCACTATATAATCAATATCGGTATAGGTTTGATTGAGTACAGATTCAAATGTGTCACGGATTGTTGAGGCGCTGTTATGGGAGACGGTAATGATAGATACTTTCATTTACGGTTCATTTATATAGTTTTATGCCATACTGTGTTTCAAGATATGTAACTATCTTTTCTTTATCATTGCCACAGACTTGCTTTATCTCAAATATTTTGGCATCAACTAAAGTACGATACCACCAGCCCTGTAAAAAATGCCATAAAAATCCTTTTTTGCCTTCGGTAAAGCCTAACTTGAAAAAATACCGGTAGATAAAATATGCAAAAGACCGAATAAATAAGGGCTGCTTCGCGTAATTGATTTTCTTTTTTCTCTTTGCAGCAGCTTGTTCTCCTAATTTTGGAACCTGCGTATTTTTTATATCCGTTGTATATTCAATAGCAAGTAAATCCGCCGCTTCTCGTATGGCATAACCGATATGTTTATTTGACCACCAGCTCAAATCATTAAGATTATGATCCACAAAGTCATAGTCAAACTCAACAGCATTTCCTTCCAGAAGCTGGATATGTTCATCCATAAGCCGTTGCTCACAAATTGCTTTTTTATATTGAAACAAACGGAGCAGTTTTACCGGATATATCCCTCTTTTCATCCATTTACCAAGAAAAATATGCCGCCGCTTAAAAACAACTCCGGTTATATCATCTGATAATGCTGATAATTTTTCTTGTATTTCATTAATCAATTCATCAGTCAAGTATTCGTCGGCATCAAGCCGCAATACCCATTTTGTTTTTATTGGAAAATTATCAAGCGCCCAGTTAAACTGTTTTGCGTAGTTGTTTTCCCATTTATTCTGGTAAACCTGTGCCCCTAAACCTTGTGCAATTTCTAATGTCTTATCAATAGAAAATGAATCAACAATAAAAATATCTTTGGCGATAGGCCTTATGTTTTCAATACAGCGGCGGATATGGATTTCCTCGTTATAGGTTAATATGATTACGGATATGTCGAGCATTCTATCCTTTAATTTCCCGCTTTTTTATGAACCGGGCAGGATTGCCGCCAACCACTGTCCAAGATTCTACATCTTTAAACACAGCGGAGCATGCACCGATAACCGATCCCTGCCCAATCGTAACTCCCATGCCAATGAAAGCATCCGCCGCTATCCATACCTGATCTTCTATTGTGATTGGCGCGGTTATAAGTGCATTAAGCGGATCATGTATATCATGGGAAGCGGTACACAAAAATGATTTTTGCGATACGGTTGTATGTGCGCCGATTTTTATCTTTGCTACATTATAGCAATCAACATCAGATGCCAAACAGGCATATGCATCCATTTCTAAATTCCATGGTATATATATTTTAGCACTTGAATATACATTTGCTGTTTTATGAATCTTTGCACCAAACAATCTTAAAATAAAACTTTTCCATTTTTTTCCGATACTACGGGGTAATGGGCGAACAAATAGTAACCAAATAATATTCCATACAAGCCTGACAACTTGATTCTTTCGGCCGAGCACATTTTTATACTGAGATAAATCTACTTTGTATTTCATTATTTCAAACGGCTTGCGATAAGCATGCATTTCCAAAGAAACGGAAGCCGTCCGTAGCCGATAAAATGCTCCACTTCAAATCCTTCTTCGTTTAAAAGACGGGAAAGAGTGTTTCTTGACCAAAACTTTATATGTCCTCCGTCCCATAGCGGTGTATGATGACTATCCCATTTTCCCGTTAATGATAAAACAAGATTTTTGATATAGCCATGATACGGCGTTGATAATAGTAAAAATCCATTTTTTTTCAGCTTTATCCTTGCGAATCGCAATAATTCTCTTGGATAAAATAAATGCTCAATTACTTCGGTAGCAATAACAACATCAAAATTAGTTTCTTCTATTTTTTGAGGATCATCATATACACCTATGCAATAAAACTTATTCAGAGGCAGGATAGCACGCGCATTCTTAATACCGCTTTCACTTGGATCAATTCCTGTTACGGTAAACCCTGCCCCTGTTAAATATTTTGCCAATGAACCGTTACCACACCCAATATCAAGAATAGTTTTGATGGGGGGTAATATGATTCTATTAAGGATATTTTTAATAGGTGTATATAAAAATTGACCTGAAAGCGGTATTTCGGTAGCATGTTGATAATCGTTACCGGAAGATATTTTATTCATAAGATGCGCTCCTTGTTTCTTTCAACTTAATTTTCCTGCCATTAAATGGAAACCAAATGAACATTCCTTAGCAGTTTTACCAAGCATTTGTTTATGCACTTCGATTTCATCATCTGTACAAAACCGGTTCTTAATTTTTCTTGCTGGAATACCGCCATAAATCGAATAAGCATCTAAATCCTTGGTAACGACAGAACCGGCAGCAACGATTGTTCCATCACCAATCTTCACACCGATCATTATTATGGAAAAAGCACCTATCCATACATCTTTCCCAATAATTGTTTCTTTCAATTCAGGGCGACTAGAAAAAATAATAGGCATTCCGGCTTTATTGTATATATGATCGCCTCCAATAATGCTTACATCATTGGCCAGCATGGTATAAGCCTCTATTCTGACCTTTGGGTATATATTGCAACGCGAACCGATATAAACATACTCTCCAGCATATAAATCCCTTGATATATTTGCTTTACCGCCTATATAAAAAGTGGAATGTACATTTTTTAATCCATATTTTTTCCTAAGACAAGCCATTCTTATTGTGCGATAAATTGCTTTAATATGTATTTTATTCATTTACTATATATGGCCAAGGATTTCATAAAACAATCATTTTATAGAGCACAACGGACCGGATTCAAAATTTATAAAGCTATCATTTTTTAATAATCTTTCACAGACAGTGTAAAACCGATCTGCCGCAATCTTGGGCGACCAGAGCGTATTTATTGAAGATAATGCATTATTAACAACTTGTTTACGCAAATCATCATTTAATGCTAAATCATATAATATACTGAACAGCTTTTTATAATCGCCTACAGGAAACAGAAAACCGTTTACCCAATGTTCTATCATTGTTTTACCACCGCCGATTTTATCAGAAGCTACAACAACACAAGATTCAGCCATTGCTTCGTTAATAACAGCCCCCCAGCCTTCATATCCATCGCTTGGAAGCACATAAATATCCGCCTGTTGCATAAGCGAACGGACAATATCCATTTTTAATGAAGATAACAAGGTATAACTATTTGTAGGGACTAATTTTTCAAGTAATTTTTTAACCTGTTTTTTTATGTTACCATCTCCGACTAACGTTAAATGTACATTTGAGTGTCCATTATTGGCAAAAAATAATGAAAATGCTTTTACCAGCACATCTATTCTTTTCCATTTTAAAAAGCGTCCACACCATAATATATTGATTTTGCTCCCATCAAGATTGAATACAGGATTAGAAGATGCATGCGGCTTAACATCAGTAAAATAACCAAATTTCAGTATGCGATTAGGGCATAATCTTAAAAATCTAAAATCCAGTGCAGCATAATATCCCTGTGCTAAATAGTAAAAAGATGGATATTTAGATAACTGCCTGAATTTTACATATAGATACATAATTTGCGGATGTAACAAGCGCAATTTTCCCAATCCTGTTTTAAACCATCTTTCAGAAAAATAAAAGGTTAATTTATTCTGTAAGACCCGTTTGTACATTAACTTATAATATTTTCGTATACTACAAATTACAATATCTGATTCTTCAAACAGTTCTATAAAATAATGATATGATGAATTTATATCTATAATCCATGATTCAGCATGTACAACAGGAAATCCCATTTCCGCTCTTTGTTTCTCATCATCTCTTAAAGTTGCATATTTAAAATTTTTTTCCCCTATTATAGAAATTATTTCTTTTACAAAAGAAACTTGATGGTGATTTATATTAAGAGCAACATATAGTATTTTCATAAAGTTTCAAAAATGTCCTATTTTAAGGATTCCGGAAATAACAACATTGATTATAATATTGGAATAAAATATTATTATACCAAGAAATCTTCTTAAGAAAATTGTCTTTTCATTATTTCCAATAAAAATCTCAGTAGAGAGTAATAATACGGAGAACATCATCATATATAAAAAACGACCTACATGAGCCATAAAAAAACCGCTGAAATAGAGAATACAAAAAAACAAGTAATTATAGAATAACAGATTTCTATTTAGCATAGCAGTTTGATTTAAATTAACCACAAATGATTTCTTTAAAAGAAAGAATATAAAAAAAGTCAAAAGGGGGATTTTTAATATGTTTATATATATAATCCGCCGGGATCCAAATGTTTCGTTTCCAAAAGCTATCCACTGCATATATGCATACTCAGGGAAATAGCTTTGTACAAACGCCGTGAAGAAAAATCTGAACCAAATGCAGGCTATTACAGCACCAATTATTGATATTATCATTATTTTCCTTGATGGTTTTATAATTTGCATTATCAGTCCAGGTAGAAAAAGAATCGTGCCTTTGTGTAAAAAAACACAACCCACAAACATTAATAAAGCCATAATTCTATTGAAAATATTCTTTCTTGAAAATAACATAAAGGCAAAATAAAAAATCATGATTGATAATGATTGCCTTAAGCCAATTTCGGTATAGAATTGCACAAAAAGATGCAAAAGGACGAACAAAAACCATTTACGGGGGTGAATGAATAATTTTAAGTACAAAAATAGTATAACATAGCAGGGAACAAATATAACAGCCCTGAATAAATAAACATTACCTTTAACTGCAATTGCAACCCATCTCCAAAATGGTTCTACATTTGTTACTATTGTACCCTTCGATAGATATTGGTTTTCTGCGATCTCTTTATAAGAAGGCCAATCAGATGTAAAAAAGGCAAAAATCCCCAGTAAAATACAGAATAATATATATACAAGCAAAAAACCATTGCTTAATTTTGTATATATTCCCCGTTCCTCAACAACAAATAAAATGGTTATCATTGTTAATAACAGAAAAAACCAGTTGCAATATCCAAATAATATTTCCATTTTACCACATTATAGTTTCAAGCCATCTGTTTGAAGATTATTAAATAAAGATACCCATTCGCCGCCTATCTTATCAAGAGAATATTTCTGCGATTTCTTTATGGTTTCCATCGCAAAAGATTTACGAAGTGAATCATCTTTCATAAATCGTTCAAGCTCAAAAACATATTGATCTATATTGAATGGCGGGATTAATATTCCATTTATCTGATCATCAATAATATCGGTTATAGATAAATAAGAATTAAAAGCAAATGGAATAACTCCATACTGCATAGCTTCAACAAGAACAATTCCAAACCCTTCATAAGAAGAAGTCATACAAAACAGGGAAGCATTTTGATAATATACCTGAGGTTCCAGAAAACCATCAAAATAAATATTTTCTAATTTCAGTTTAACTGATAATTGTTTTGCGTCAGCTAATTGTGGTCCATCACCTACAATATGTAAAGACCAATCGGCATACCATTTGTACAATTTTGACCAAATAGCTAATAGTAAATCAACCCTTTTCTGATAAAAATCAATACGCCCAACGTATAAGAGTTCTTTTTTCTTCTGAGAAATATCAGTCTTTACATTAAATGAAACTGGATTTGGTAAACTGACAGTATTTACATTTATTTTTTTCCCTGTGAAAAATTGAAGTTCTTTTTTAAATTCATCAGATAATAATACAACAAAATGACTATTCTTGCATAATTCTTTAAAATGCTTTTTATATTTTTGTTTATACATCCATAATAACACTATTTTAATATTTAATCTATTTATAATTTTTAATACCCATATAAGATTATATTTCTTGAAAAGATTAAAATAAGCTGAACTAAAATTATTTATACGAGCAAGTATTGAATTATGTATTACAGAAATCAATGGAACATTCTGTTCATGGCAATAATATGCCAGTCTGGACGATTGCGGTCCTAATCCGCCCTGATTAATAACTATTGTAATTCTATTTGCCTTTAAGAAATATAAAAAATATTGAATATTTTGTTTTGCACCGAATCTTTTTGAATCGGGTAAATAATATTGGCGGCCGTCTATAATCGGGCTACTTTTTTTTAATCCTAAAAAAAATATTTTATATCCTCTTTTTCCAAAGTAATCCGCTAATACATTGGTAACCCTCTCTATTCCTCCTTTTATTGGATCAATTGTTAAGTGGTACAGAAATAAAATGTTCATTGTTTTAAATATCATACGCGATTTTTTTTTGAAGTGCAAAAATAGACAGGCATAGAAACGGCATCGTAAACACGGTAGTATAAAGTTGCAAGACCAAACTATCGGAGGAAAACGATGCCGTATACACACTATAACACAGACGAACGGAAGCGAACCTTTGGTTCGACGCTACAGGCAATGGGAGGCATGGGGCTGTCCAAAAGCATCATATCCGTGATACTCGGAAAACATCTAAGCAGCATATACCGGGAGACAAGCCGGAACAGAACCGGCAGCGTTTATACCGGCAATGAAGCTCAGGCAGCAGCCGTACAAAGACGGGTGGACAACAAGCCAAGCCCCCGGTGCGATGACAGCGCGCTCATGAGCAGGATTACCGCTTTATTCAAAAAAGACATCTCGCCTGAGCAGATTTCAGGCAGATTAGCCGTGCTGTACCCGGATGATCCGGGAAAACAGGCCTCACCATCGACCATCTATACGTATTTATATCGGGAAACGGCAAAAAACAACACGCTCAAAGTCCATTTCAGGCAAAAACACTTGAAACTGCACAAGAGAAGCGGGGTAAAAGATCGCCGCGGGCAGATAATCGGCCGTGTTTCAATCGACGAACGTCCAAAGATCGTTGAGGAGAAGTCCCGCATAGGTGATTGGGAAGGCGACACGGTTGAAAATGCGGGTAAAACCGCTTATATCGCCACATTTGTTGACCGAAAATCAAAATTACTGCTGGCAAAATAATGCCGAACAAGATAGCGCTGACTTTAAACAAGACTGCCATTCGCGCCTTCCGGCCAGTACCCGCACAGAAGATGTCAACCTTGCCGCTGGACAATGGCAAAGAGTTTGCAGCCCATGAGGCTTTATCTGAGGCTCTTGAACTCGATATCTACTTTGCTCATCTCTATCACACTCTTGGGAACGGGGGCTCAACGAGCACACGAACGGGTTTCTCCGGCAGTACCTCCCTAAAAAGGTCTCCTTTGATACCCTTACCCAAAAACAGCTTGACAGAATCGTTGCTAAAATCAATAATCGTCCTCGCAAGGTTTTAGGCTACCAAACTCCTTACGAAGTTTTTTCGGCATAAAATTCGCACTTCAAAAAAATTCGCGATACTTATTCTTTTCCATCCATCTTTTACAAGCATCTTCTGCCGCAAACATCAGAATATTTTGATGGTTTTCCGGTAATACATCCCTATGTTCATCAAAATACGAACAGATTAATCTATGACGTGGAAACGAAAAACGGTTTGGACAAATAGTATTTTTATATGTATTTTCGAAATGAGAAACACTCTCTGTTTCCCTATCGTATTTAAAATTCCGAAGACGACGAAATCGTTTACCACAACAAGGGCAATAAACGGCATTTCCAATATACTTTATCAATCGTAGTTTTTCATAGAGTTTTACTACGTTTCCAGGCAGCATTTTTCTAATTGATATTTTCATTGCCTAATTTCTCCTTTTTTATTAAGCCAAGTCCTTTTATTAAAAAATTTTTTGACTGATTAATTTCCTGCTTCAACAATGATGACACAGACGAATAGTCAATATCGGTCGAAATAATATGTTCTACTGCATGACGATCATATTCAAGTATCATTCTCTCCTGCAATCCCAGAATACCCAGCAGTGACTGAAAACGGGCAAGTCCTCTTTTTGTATTTCCTATAACCAAAAATGGCTTATTAAATATAATAGCAAAAATCATTCCATGATAGGAATCTGTAACAATAAAGCCGGCATTATATAATCCGGTTAGAAAATCCTGAACGGAATGGTAAATTTGATATTTACCTTTTTTGTATAACGAATAAATCGAATATCCTTTATATGATGCTATTTGATCAACAATTTTTTTCTTCTCATCGGAATAATCCAAAACATATGTTATCAGTGTTTCTTTCCTAGGTTTTTCTCTGGTTTTTCCAATAATATTTTTATAAATAGCAGTATCCAATAACAGCGTTGGATCTAAAACACATTCAGCAGATATTCCAAAATAGTTTGAACAAATATTTACACCACTCTCTTCTCTCACACTTACCGCATAAAAATCTTCTAATAGTTTTTTTATTTCTGCTGTTTGTTCACTGCTTCCGCCCCACCTATCAGTTCCAAAGGATGCCGAATACGATATTTTTATCGTATCCTGCAATGATATAAAATCAAGAAAATAATTATTACCCACCCCTTTAGTGTCTTCTATTCGCCAAACCTGATCACCACCTACAACAATGGCATCAAAATGATAATCTAATACTTTTTTCATTGACTCCTGCGAGTTAATCAATTCTGTTTTTGGTGTAATATACTTACAATAAAAAAGATACGGTTTTCTGCACAGAATGTTATAGTAAACCCATTTTTTAATATAATAGGGTAATAGTCGTTTTTGCGTACTATCCCACTTCCGGTAAATAGAATATGTATCATACCCCAATTGTTTCAAATAGGTTAATAATGCAAAATGCTGTAATACATTTCCATAATTCGGAGCAAATGGAAGTGTTAATATACCTACTTTTTTATTACCCATTATTTATTTTCGCAACCTGTTTAATGCTCTCACCCCTGCATCGCCGATTAGGGAGCGCGCTTTTCCTTTTAAAATATCTTCCATAAAACGTGTCAAACACCCTTCGAATTCGCCGCCGTATCCGCGCCACCAGCGAAACATGAGTAAATGCCCGTATCAGCGAGATCAATGGCTCATCATTCCATCTTCGAAAAAAGACTCCTCTTGATACCGGCGCCGCAACTGATTTTTCAATACTGGAGTTCCCCGCCAAAGCCTCGCGATAACTGGTATCTCTGTTTTCGAGTCGGAGTATGTTATAGAGGATTTTGCCCTTTTCAGTATTGACCATGACAAGACTCACGCCTTTGTCGTCATCGAATTCCGGCAGCACATTTTGAATACCCCAATAATCAGCAAGTGTAATATCACTGCCGCTCTTAGAGGATTTTGCAGGACACCGATAACATGACGGACGCAAATACAAGTCCTTCAAAAAGCCTTTCATAAAAGCATTTTTGTGTAACGGCTCAATCAAGCGCATATTGTTTGCAGTATCATCAATTGCAACGGAATAGTTTTTCCACCCGGTGCGCTTATTGCGAAAATTGATGGCTGAGATATGTTGCATACTTATTCCCATAGTAAGCTCAATAGAAAAACTGAATACTTTCCACCCATGCGTTTTATCACGGAACATAATTTGTGTAATTGAAGGTCTTTGTCTTTCGTGGGGGGGTAAATGTTTCTACAACTTCAGTCAAATACTTCCGCCACACCGCCGGGCTTGGTACCCCATGACATACAAGATCAACAGCCAAAAGATTCTCATAGTCCTTTTGCAGAAAGTTTTTTAATCCTGCAATTTGACACGGTGTTCCGCTAAAAAGCACCCGTCTACCTGCAACAAGAAAATCCCTTGCTTGCGTATAGGTATCACCGATACGACTTTGCACATACTTTGAACCGCGAAACGCCGCTAAGCCGTCTATTGTCTCGGTATAATCGTGTATCACTTCCCACTGCTCGTTAAACCGTGCACCAAAGACTACGCCGCCCTCATTGATAATCGTTTCCGCAAGCAGAGTAAATATGCCGCCGGAAGAACTAGCCGCACGTATTGTTTCATTCGTATTTTTCGCGGCATATACGTGTAAGGGTCTTCGCTCATTCCCCTGATTCAGCGCGGGGCAGATCTTTTCACACAACCCGCATTTGGTACATTTTTCGATCTCAATTTCGGGATAAACAAAACCTTCTGCGTCTTCTCGCATAACGATGCAACAGACAGGACAAACCGCGTAACAGGCATGACAGCCGGTACATTGTGTTTTATCAGGTACAATCATCTATGAAATACGCTCTTTTTTATCATAACACGTACTTGTTGCCGCTCCACTGTATTCAATCCGATTGCATACATCCACCCACACGCCGAAACAATACTTGCCGCAAACACCGTACAAAACCGGAAAAGATGCTCGTCGGCATTTACATATATAACAACGGGAATAATCGCAGCAAAAAGCGATACTGCAGCAATAGGTAAAACAACTTTCTTACAAAAACTGAATAATGAAAAATCAATAAGCCGCTTTACCAGCACCAGTCTGACTAAAAATGCTGCAATCGTTATCATTATCGCAATCACCATCACCGCCGCCGCCGGAGCACCGCAAGACAACGCTATCCACGATATCGGTAGATTGAGCAATAAAATCCCACCCACCAGCGCTTGGTACAATTTAATGTGCCCCGTTGCCTGTGCCGCCGCCATTATCGGGAAGCTGACACTATCTGCAAGCGCGTCTATGAGCGCAAGGCGGGTAAAAAGCGCCGCGCCCTCCGGTGGATTTTTAAGCCAGAGCGAAAGCACAAACGGCATTTCCAGCACAAGCGGCAAGGCAAATACATACATCAAAAAATAGGTGCCCTTTGCGCCTTGAAACATCAAAGACAACACTTTGTCTTTTTCACCGGCGGCATAATTTTTGATTATCTGAGGGCGTATCGCGGTACTAAAATTCTGTGAAAAATTAACTACGGCACCATTTACTTGAGCTGCAATACCACGGGTAGCAACAACAACCGGATTAAAGAATTGGTTCAACAAAATATTTACTGCTTGATATTTAAAAATACCAACCGATGCACCGAACAAATTCCATCCGGTATAACCTGTGATTTCCTTAAATAAATTCTTATTCCAATAAAAAGTAACCTTACATTCCTGATATTTTACCTTACAAATTGCTCTATAAATTGTTGTACTGACCAACGCAACCACGCACAGCAGTATTCCATATAGCTGTAATTTATCCGCTAAAATAATCCGCAATAAAAACACAATCCCCAGTTTTAACGCCGTTTCTACAATCGACACATACGCATAGATGTTCATATCCTCGTGTGCAATAATCGCTGCCATATATGGCGTGGTCAAAACCGTAAACAAAAATGACAGTATCGAAAAATGGTACACCCACCTTGCCGCATCCATACGTTCCGGCGGTATTACCAGCTTGTTATTAACAAACCACAACCCGATTGTTTCCGCCAGCACTAAAATCAGCGCCGCAATCAACACATAAATCAAAAAACTCAAACTGAATATCTTTTTTAATTGTTCAAAATCCCCCCGCCCAATTTCAAAAGCAAAATATCTCTGTGAAGCCGCCGCCATCGACCCGCTCAAAAACCCAAACATGGTAACAACTCCCGCCACCACGTTATAAATCCCGTAATCTTCCACCCCCAGCGTATTCAACACCACCCGCACCGTGTACAGGCTTACCAGCATAATCAGTATCTGGCGGAAATAGAGCATGAGGGTGTTTTTTGCGATACGTGCGGTGTTTGACGGCATCAATTACTCATTACAACATTTTACTAAAACATAAAGTTATATTTATCAGGGAAATACGCTATGCGCATCAACCTTCTGCCGCATATCGCACAACTTCTGTGTCGGCGTTAACCGCGAAAAACACACAAACGCTAAGCCCTCTATAAGATAGGGGGAAAAATGGGTGTACTTACGCCAACACGTATCCCAGTTTGGCGGCAAGGGGGGGCGCTTATTGGAAGCCGGGGTATCTACCCGTAGATACCCGCCATCGGTAAGTTCCTGGATAGCATTTATAATACGTAATGTGTTTTCGCATATCCGCTCGCAGTGCTCTACAAAGACGGTGCGGCGGGAGCGGTCTTCATTAGGTTTGGCATCGAAGATAAACAAAAGCGGTTTATTTTTAAGTTCGAAATAAAAGGTAAAGGGCATCCGAGGATCGAAGGCGCCGGTAAAGGCCCGGAAATAGGGTGCAAGGGGATTGTTCAGTATCCGGCCTTCGTCTATCGCGGCGAGTTGATTAATAATGTCTTTTTTAAAAGTATTCAGAAGCATACGCTTTTCCCCTTAGGGCACACCTTTCCCCACGGGCGTTTATTCAGGAAATAGTCCTCTCGTGCCCACAATGCCGCCGGAACAGGCTATTAGGGGCTTACAGGGAGGGTACCGGACGCGCGTCTGGATCCGTCGATTGTTCCAAACAGCGAATCACTATATTTATATTATTCTAAATAGCGAAAAATGTCAATTGAATCTTCGCCGTTTAGCGAATTTATCCGTTCTTTTAATGGTTTTCTTATATTATTTTTCTTGTGGACTCGGCCAGGTTTTTTTGGGAAAATGTGCAAAATGCCATAAAATATCATAATTTCAAGCAGGAATGGGTCGCAAAACAGGCTGGTATACGGTTTGGTACGTTTCATGGCTGGATATCGAAGGATATTTTCCCCCGGGCCGATGAAGCTGTCCGTATAGCCGCTGTGCTGAAAACTTCGGTGGAATACCTTGTCTCAGGGGTCCCCCCTGCCCGGAAAGAATATAAAAATAATGTTTCACGCCATATTTCTGTTATAAGGGAACACCTTAGCGCGATTGAAACCGACGCCCTCCAGTAGCGGATTCCCTGTTTTTCCCTTGACAAAAAATACCAAACGATCTATTATCTTAGTATCCGACTAGGTTTAGTAGGAAGAAGGAGTCCGGGGAACCGTTGGTTCCCTTCCAATCAACATGGCAGCAAGCTGCCCTTTTATAGGAGTATTGGGAACCGTTGGTTCCCTTCCAATCAACGTGGCAGCAAGCTGCCCTTTATAGGAGTATAGTATGTCAGATTACAAGTTTGAAACCCTCCAGGTCCATGTGGGCCAGGAGCAGCCGGATCCGGCCACCGATGCGCGGGCCGTTCCCATCTATCAGACCTCGTCTTACGTGTTCCCCAGCTCGAAGTCGGCGGCGGATCGCTTTGCCCTGACTGAAGTGGGCAACATCTACACCCGTATCATGAACCCCACCTGGGACGTGTTTGAAAAGCGGATTGCTGCACTCGAGGGGGGCGTGGCGGCGCTGGCCCTGTCGTCTGGAGCGGCGGCTACTACCTATGCGATACAGAACATCACCCGTACCGGGGATCATATCATCTCGGACACCCAGATATATGGCGGCAGTTACAATCTTTTTGCCAATACCTTCAAGGACCTTGGTGTGGAAACGACCTTTGTGGACGGGAGTAAGGCGGAAAACTTTGAAAAGGCGATAAAACCCAACACCAGGGCGATTTTTTTTGAGACCCTGGGCAACCCCAACTCCACCGTCGTGGATATTGAGGCCGTGGTAAAGATCGCCCACAAGCACGGCATTCCGGTCATCGTGGATAATACCTTCGCCACCCCGTACCTGCTGCGGCCCATTGAATACGGCGTGGACATCGTCGTTCATTCGGCGACCAAATTTATCGGCGGCCACGGATCGAGTATAGGCGGCGTTATCGTGGATGGCGGCAAATTCGACTGGGCCGCGAACGACAAATTCCCCGGCCTCTCGAAACCTAATCCCAGCTACCACGGCGTTGTTTTTACCCAGGCGGTGGGGAATCTCGCCTACATCATCAAGGCACGGACCACTCTGCTCCGCGACACCGGTTCGGCCCTGTCGCCCTTCAATGCTTTCCTCTTTATCCAGGGGCTGGAGACGCTGTCGCTCCGGGTGGAACGGCACCTTTCTAACGCACTGAAGGTGATAGAATTCCTTAAGAACCATCCCCAGGTGGAGATCGTCAACCATCCTGCGCTTCCTGGCCATCGGGACAGCGCCCTCTACAAAAAGTACTTCCCCAAAGGCGCGGGTTCCATTTTTACCTTCGAGCTGAAGGGCGGGGCAGATAAGGCCAAACTTTTCACCGAAAAACTCAAACTGCACTCGCTTCTGGCCAATGTGGCGGACGTGAAGTCACTGGTGATCCATCCGGCCAGCACAACCCATTCCCAGATGAGCGAAAGCGAGCTGCTTGAGTCGGGGATCAAGCCCAACACCGTGCGGCTCTCCGTCGGCATTGAGCATATCGACGACATTCTGGCGGATCTGCAGCAGGGCTTTGACGCTGTTAAATAAGCGCTGTAGTCTTGCCGGCGGTTTCGGCTCCGGGTATAGTGTAAAGTATGTTTAACAGTCTGCGGGGTACGATTACCGAAAAGGCGGGCGATTGTCTCATGCTCCTCACCGGGGGACTTGAGTGGGAAATCGCCATGCCCGCCACCGATATGGAGCGGCTGCCTCCTGTGGGGGAGGAGGCGAGGGTATCCACCTGGCTTTACCACCGGGAAGATATGATGAAGCTTTTCGGTTTTTATGATGATGACCGGCGCAGCACCTTTCTGGAGCTGCTGAAGGTTGACGGTATTGGCCCCAAGGGGGCCCTGAAAATTATGGGGGGCATAGGGCAGGAGGATCTGGAACGGGCGCTGGAGACGGAAGATCTGGCCCGGCTTGAGGTGGTGCCGGGGCTGGGCAAGAAAACGGCCCAGAAGATGATCCTGGCCCTGAAGGGAAAACTGGTGCATCGGTCCGAAACGCCGGTCCTGCTCTCGCCCCATAACGACCTCGTGGAAGCCCTGGCGGAGATGGGCTACGACCGGCGGGCTGCGGCGGATGCTCTGGCCCGGGCCGAATCGGCCTTACCGCCGGAAACGGCCGGGGCGGAGAAAGAGCAGCATCTGTTCAGACAGGCGATTCTTTATTTAAGCGGTATCCGGTAATGGCAAAATCAAAAAATGTTAAAGGAGCTGTTGCTACCGCTGCCGCCGCGCCTGATATAAAAAATGGAATGGCTCATCCTGAAAAATCTTTTCCCGAGGATGATAAGGACCTGAGCCTCCGCCCCCGGAACCTCGGGGAATTCCTGGGACAGGCGGCGATGAAGGAAAATCTTTCGGTGTTTATTACCGCCGCGAAAGAGCGGAACGAAAGTCTCGATCACCTTTTTCTTATCGGGCCGCCGGGGCTGGGCAAAACAACATTGGCCCAGGTGGTGGCCCACGAACTGGGGGTGGATTTTAAAGTAACCTCCGCGCCGGCGCTGGACAAGCCCAAAGATCTGGTGGGGATTCTCACCACCATGACGGAAAAGACCGTTTTTTTTATCGATGAGATTCACCGGCTTAAACCGGCTATCGAGGAAATGCTTTACATCGCCATGGAAGATTACGAGCTGGATTGGGTCGTGGGTCAGGGGCCCGGCGCCCGCACCCTGCGGATTCGTATTCCCTCTTTTACCCTGGTGGGGGCCACCACCAAAGCGGGTAATGTTTCCAGCCCCCTGATCAGCCGTTTCGGTATCACCTGCCGGTTTTCGTTTTACGAGGCCGCCGATATGGAAGCCATAGTCCGCCGTTCCGCGGGGATTTTGCAGACGGTTATCGATGATGATGCCGCCGCTCTTTTGGCCGCCTCCAGCCGGGGAACGCCGCGGGTGGTGAACCGCCTCCTCAGGCGTATGCGGGATTTTGCCCAGGTCCGGTCCGCGCCTTCCATTACCCGGACGGTGGTGGAGGATGGCCTTAAAGCTCTGGAGATCGATCATCTGGGGCTGGAAAAACACGACCGGGAAATTCTGCGGATCATTATTGAGCGGTATGCAGGCGGCCCGGTGGGGGCGGAGACCCTGGCCATTTCCGTGGGCGAAGCGGTGGATACGCTGGAGGATTATTACGAGCCTTACTTAATACAGTCGGGGCTGATCCAACGGACGCCCCGGGGCCGTATGGTGACCGCTTATGCCTACGAGCATTTGAAACTTGAAGCGCCCAGGGGTAGTCATGAAGCTAACGGACTTCTCTTTTGATCTTCCCGCCGAATTAATCGCCCAGTTTCCTCCGGCGGAACGGGGGCAGAGCCGTCTTCTGGTTTTGGATCGATCCTCAAAAAATAGAAATCATCATTATGTTAAGGAACTTCCTGATTTACTCCCGCCGGGCTCCCTTTTGGTTTTTAACAATTCAAAGGTCCGCAAGGCGCGGCTGCGGGGCTGCTCAATTAAAACCGGCGCCGAAGTTGAATTTTTATTGATAAAAAAAATAGATGCTTTCACCTGGGAGGCCATGGCCCGGCGTGCCAAAAAGCGGCGCATAGGGGATCGTTTTATTTTTGCCGAAGGGAGCGCCGGTGAAACAGAAGCGGAAATTTCAGGCGGCGATAATGAATTCCGCCGTCTCCGTTTTGACAGGCCCATCAACGATGACTGGCTGGAAGTTTACGGCCATATCCCCCTGCCGCCTTACATCCGCCGGGATGACACGGAAACCGATGCTGAACGTTACCAGACTATCTATGCGCAAAAAACCGGTTCCCAGGCGGCGCCCACCGCGGGTCTCCATTTTACCCCCGGCATTATGCAGGCATTGAAAGATCGAAATATCGAATGTGTTTTTATCACCCTCCATGTGGGGCTTGGAACTTTTCTACCCGTGCGGACTGTAGAAATCGAAGATCACCGTATGCACGAGGAAGTTTTTTTTATTGATGATGATACCGCAGCGGCGGTGGAAAAGGCCAGCCGGGAAGGCCGCAAAATTATCGCCGTGGGAACCACCAGTTTACGGACACTGGAATCCGCCTGGGAGCTGAACGCTGATAGCGTTAGCGGAGACCGCAGCGGAAAACTGCGGACCGGTGAAAACAGCACGTCGATCTTTATTTACCCCGGTTATCAATTCAAAATCGTAGACGCCCTTTTTACCAATTTCCATACGCCCCAATCAACCCTGCTGATGCTGGCCGCCGCCTTTGCGGGCCGGGATCTTATTCTGGAAACTTATGCGGAGGCAGTCCGGCAGGGCTACCGGTTTTTCAGCTACGGCGACGCGATGCTGATAGTATAGACGAAACCACCACCGCCGTTACAATAACGCCGCCTCCGATTAAGGTCCGCAGGGAAGGCCTTTCCCCGGTAACGATAAAGACCCAGACCGGATTCAAGACGGGCTCTATGGTGGCGATAAGCATGGCCCCCACCGCGCTGACCCGCTTGATACCGTAGGAAAAAAACAGTGACGCCATCCCCACCTGAATGATACCCATAAAGGCCAAAGCCCCAAAGGAAATAAAGGCCGGAGTCGGCGTATATAAAAACAGAAAGGGGAGGGCCGCGGCGGCGCAGAGGGCGTGGGCGAGGAGCATAGAATCCGCCGGGTTTCCGTCTTTTTGCATCCGCATAAAAACCGAATTGGCCCCGAAAAAAACGCCCGAAAGGACCGCCACCAGATCCCCCGCCGAAACCCCGCCCCCCTGGAAGGAAAAGCTTTTCTGGAAGAAGATAAAAAACCCGATAGCCGCCATGCCTAAAGCCAGCCACTGCTCCCATCGGGGCTTTTCCCGGATCAAAATCCAGCCCAAAAGGACCGCCCATACCGGGGCGCTGTATTGAAGGAGGATAGCATTGGCCGCCGAGGTCATTTTATTGGCGATGACAAAGGTAATCATCGTCAGGGCATAGGCGAAACCGGCGGCGATAAGAGGGCCGGGCCTGCTCCGGGTCTTGCCCCGCCGGGGAAAGACCGTTCTGACCGCCCAGAGGAAAAGGGCCGCGATAAGGCTCCGTCCCCCGGCGATGAGCAGCGGATGCCAGTCCAGCAGCTTGATGATAAGCCCCGAAGTGCTCCAGAGGATTGCGCAGCAAAAGATCGCCGCCTGCCCCTTCCCCCTGTTAAAAAACCGTGTCTCCAGCGCTTTTGTCATTCTCATCATCAGAAATTTTATCTTACCGGAATTTAAGGGTCTTGGGAATATACCGATATATTAAAGGGGAGAAAAAATGATTAGAGGATGGTACACCGCCGCCAGCGGCATGAGGGCCCAACAGTGGCGGCTCGACGCGGTGGGAAATAATCTGGCCAATGTGGATACCGATGGCTATAAGAAGGATCAGGCCTCTTTTAAGGCCTTTCCCGAGCTGCTCATGCGGCGTATGGAAGATGACGGGGTCTACCTGAACCCCTTTGGCTCCGGGGATATGGCCCCCATCGTGGGTAGGCTGGGCACCGGCGTTGAACTGAACGAGCTTTACACCAATTTTGAGCAGGGGGCCCCCAAAGAGACCCAGAGCGATTTTGATTTTGCCCTGGACGGCAAGGGTTTTTTCACCGTAGCTACTCCCTGGGGCGAGCGTTACACCCGGAATGGTTCCTTTCAGCTTGGCAAAGAAGGCTATCTGGAAACCAAAGAAGGCTATCCGGTACTGGGCGAAGAAGGCCCCATCCGGGTAAAGGCCAACAATTTCAAGGCTGATACCGAAGGCCGGATCTGGATAAACGCCGCCTACGATGATGATCCGGAAACAATGGTTTCCCGCGAGGGTAATCAGTGGGAAGAGACTGTTTTGCTGGACACCCTCAAGATCGTGGAATTTGATCTGGATCGGTATCTGGAAAAACAGGGCTCCAGTTTATATAAATCCACCGAAATTTCTGGTGAAGCGCAGATCGTCGAGGCTGATAGACGGCCCAAGGTGCTTAACGGTTTTGTGGAGGCTTCCAACGTAAACCCCGTGGTGGAAATGGTGCAGATGATTGAAGTGAACCGGGCCTATGAAGCGAATCAAAAGGTGATCCAGAGCCACGATTCTATGCTGGGAACCCTGATCAACCAGGTCGCCAAATTAGCGTAACAAGGAGAGAAATAAATGGTAAGAAGTTTGTGGACCGGCGCTTCCGGTATGATAGGCCAGCAGTCCAATATTGATACGATTTCCAATAACCTGGCCAACGTGAACACCGCTGGTTACAAAAAGATGCGGGCCGATTTTGAGGATCTGATCTATCAGACCGTCAGAACCGCCGGAACCCCCGCCACGGAAGACACCGTGGTGCCCGTGGGCATACAGATGGGCCACGGCGTAAAGCTCGCCGACACCCAGCGGATCTTCACCCAGGGTGCCCTGCAGAACACCGAGGTTCCCACCGATTTAGCTATCACCGGGGAAGGGTTTTTCAAGATTCAACTGAACGACGGCACCCCGGCCTATACCCGGAACGGCAATTTTAAGATCGATGAAACGGGCCGCATGGTTACCTCCAACGGTTATTGGCTGGTGCCCGACATTATCGTGCCCACAAACTATTTGACCGAGTCTGTCAACATCACCAAGGAAGGCCGGGTCTCGGTAAAAGTCCCGGAGCTTGGTGACGAGCCGCTGGACGTGGGGCAGATAGAGCTGTACCGCTTCCCCAACCCCGTGGGCCTTACTGCGGTGGGAGAAAATCTTTTCAAGACCACGGTCGCCTCCGGCGACGCTATTCCCGGCCAGCCCAACAGCGAAGGCATGGGCGCGCTGCAGCATAAATTTTTGGAAATGTCCAACGTATCGGTGGTCCGCGAAATGGTGGACCTGATCGTAGCCCAAAGGGCCTATGAATTTAACTCCAAGACGATCCAGACCACCGACAATATGCTCGGCACCGCCACGAGCCTAAAGAGGTAATGAACCATGGCTGATCTAAGCGCCGGCCTTTCCGCATTGGGGGGAAATTCGTTTATCCCCTTTGCGGAGTATTCAAGGGACAACATTTCCGTTAAAGATGCGGAACTCATGGCCGGAGATCCGGAAAAAAAGTTTGCCGGTCTTTTATTGAACGAAAAGGAAAAAATAAAGGTAGAGGACGGCTCTGTTTCCTCAGGGCCAAAAAACCAAAAGCCTATAATCGACAAAACCAGCGACCTCTACGAACAGTGCGAAGCCCTGGAAGCCTTCTTGATCAAAAACCTCCTTTCAAGTATGCGCAGCACCGTGCAAAAATCGGGCCTCGTCGAGGAAGGTTTCGCAGGGAAGATGTACGAGGATATGCTCTACGATGAATACGCCAAAGACCTCACGAAAAACTCAGGTTTCGGCTTTGCCCAAACCGCCTACCTGGAACTCACCGGCCAGCGGGGAAAGATTATCACCAGGTATGCGTAGGGGCTGCCCGCCCTTACCCGCTCTTCCCCAGCACATACACCAGTAAATTATATATCCCGTGGGCCCAGGCTATGCCGTGGAGGCCGCGCTCCCGGACGAAAATGGCGGAAAGGAAAATGCCCGCCAGCAGGGCGTTGATGGCGCCGCCGGGGCCTTCGTAAATGTGGCAGAACGAAAAAAGCATCACCGAAATAAAGATCCGTTTTTTTGCATTGGGTACGGCTTTTTCCAGATTGTTAAGGATGTAAAAACGGAAGTAACTTTCCTCCAGATAGCCCGTGCCGAAGCAGGAGAGAATAAGGATGATCCAGCCCGATGCACCGGTAGGGGCCTCGAGGCGGGGGATGGGGAGGCTGCCTGAAAGTTTGGGGGCGATAAAGGAAATGGCGATGCCGGTGATGAGCAGGGCGGGAAGGGCCATCAGAAATGACCGGAAGTCCCGGAGCCTTATTTTAAGGACGTCCCATTCTTTGGCACTTTTGGAAAGGAGGAGGAAACGCCACACCAGGGCCAGGGCGGGGATGCTGTAGAGGAGCAGACGGCTCAGTTCCCGCAGAGCGGAAAAGGCGATGATTTCCGGCAGGACGCCTCCCGAAACGGCGCCGGGGATAAAGAGGACGAGATAGAGGATCAGGGTGTCAGCCAAAATGCCCGTAGCTTTCTCCTTTTGACACTTTTTCCCCTCTGGGGTATAGTTGACCAGGGGAACGGGAAAAAATGCCTCTACCGGTAATAATCATTCTTGTTGTTATTGTAGGGCCTCTGGTGTTTTTTGTCTTCCGCCTGGTTCGGGGGGGGAAGGGAGCCGGGGTTCAGTTTTATGCCCAGGGCAAGGACGCGGGTTTTTCCTTCAAGGAAATAGATCTCCTCCGCAAGCTGGCGGTCAAATCCAACCTGGGGGATCCGTCATCACTTTTCTGGTCCCAAAATCAGCTTGATATCTGTATCCGTTCACTGGTCAGAAATTCGCAGATCTCCGGGGATGATCAAAACCAGGAAACCCAGAATTTTCTCTCAAAATTATACGACTTCAGAAAAAAAATCGAAATGGAAAAATACCGGATGAAAAACGGCATTTCCAGCTCCCGGCAGATAGATGAATTGCAATATTTGCGGATCAACGTGAAAGATTTGGGGACTTTTAAAGCCAAGGTTTTGGCGAATAACAGCCAGTTTTTGACGATTTCCCGGCCTGAAGGCGACAAGGTACTGCCCCCGAATTTTGCCTGGAACAAGCAGCGGCTTTCGGTTTATTTTTGGCGGCAGGACGATGCGGGCTACATTTTCGAATCGGACGTCAAGGAAGAATTTAAATCCAAGGGGGCGGCGGCGCTCAAACTCACCCATTCGGAATCCCTTTCCCGGACCCAAAAACGGAAGTCTCTCCGGGTGAAGCTCCAAAAACCGGCTTTTCTGTATCCCTTTACGGGAGAAGCCCAGGAGGATGTGGGAAAACTGGAGGAGACGCCGGGGTTAAAATGCCTTATGGAGGATCTTTCCGAAACGGGTTTGGCGGTCACCATTGGCGGTAAGGGTACAACGGGAATTCGGGTGAAGGTGCAGTTTTCCCTGAACAACGCCCCGGTAAGCATCAGCGGTACGGTCCGTTCCCTGGAATACAAGGGGCCGGAGCTTAACCGTTCGCTGCTCCACATCGAGGCGGATCCCCTGCCGCTGGATACGAGGAACCGGGTGCTGGGCGAGGTTTTCGGCATGTCCTCCGATGATGAAGAATTCTTGCCGTATTTATCGAGCGATCAAAGCAATTCCGATGACGGTGCCATAAACTAGTTATGGACAAGTTATTAAAGTATCCCGCAGTCTGCGCCGCCCTGGGATCTGCGGCGGCCTATTATTCTTTCCCCTTGGTCCGGGCGGCGATTCCCCTCTGGCCCCGGCTGTTTTATGCGTTCATCATCATATTGATGATTCCGGTTTGTCTTTTCCGGGTGCTGGAATTCCGACCTTGGAGTCGGGCGGCTGTGGCAGTGACGGCGGGGATATGCCTCGGTATGGCGGCGGCGGCACCGGAGCCTTTTTCGCTGGGCCTTCCTCCCGAAGCCGTTGTCGCCGTTTCAGGGGAGCTCCGGGACGACCCGCGGGCTTTTGTCGATGGCCGGGGGATGGGCTCCCTGGTTCTTTCCGGGGTGACGGGGAAGGGCGGGCTCTGGGCCTCCGCCAAGGGGAAAATTGCGGTCTTCTTCCCCGCCGAGGCTATTCCCCGGCTCAAGGACTTTGGCCGGGGGGCGGAGCTTTATCTGGAGGGCAGCGTCCTTTTCGGGGATCAGGGGCCGCTGTTCCGGGCCAAAGGCGTGCATATCGTTAAGGCAGCCCCACGTATCGAGCAGTTTCGCACGCGTATCAGAATGGGCATTTTGGAAAAACTGGTGGGCCGTGACGGTCAGGCGGAAAAGGGCTGGGGTGGTTTGGCGGCGGCCCTCCTTTTGGGGGTCCGGGACAATCTGGATACGGATGTGGCCGCTGCGTTTCGGGATGCGGGCTGTTCCCATATACTGGCCCTTTCGGGAATGCACCTGGCGATTCTTTCGGCGGTGATCGCCTTTTTCCTCCGTAAGCCGCTGGGCCTCAAGGCGGCGGCCCTTGCGGGGGGCGTACTTATCACGGCCTATGTGTATCTTGCCGGAGCCCAGCCCTCTCTGGTCAGGTCCGCGGTGATGTATCTTCTGGGGGTCTTGGCGATTCTGGCAAACCTGAAACCCCGGCCGGGGCTTTTGCTGGCCCTGGCGTTTTTGGTGCAGATCATTATCCAGCCCGCATCGGGCGCATCCCTTTCGTTTATTCTTTCCTATCTGGCGCTGGGGGGCATTTTGGTCATCGGCGAAGGGGTTCATGAATTTTTGAAGGGGCGGCTTCCCGGTTTTTTATCATCGGGAATTTCCGCTTCCCTGGGCGCCTTCCTTGCCACCGCCGCCGTGACGGCGCTTTTTTTCGGCGTCCTCCGGCCCGTGGGAATTTTTGCCGGGCTTCTGATCATGCCTCTGGCCACGGTTTTTATGATAGGCTCATTGGGCGTGCTTGCCCTCAATTTTACCTTTCCTTTTCTGGCCGGCCCTCCGGTTTTTGCCCTTGATCTTCTTTTCAGGTTTCAGAATTTTTTGGTTTCGCTGGCGGCCCGCGCGCCGGGTCTTTCAATCTCCCGATCTCTGCCGGTATTATGTATAACGCTGGTAGTGTCCGCCTTCTTTTATTTTGTCAGCGAAAAATACCGTGCAAAAAGGAATTATCTTGCCCCCTTTAATTAATTACGATTCCCCGGTTTTTCTAAAAGCTTTTCTGGAAGAACGGGAACTGGGGATGCGAAAAAAATTCGGCCAGAATTTTCTTGTTGATTCAAAAGCCCGCACCATGCTGCTGGACGCTTTGGAAATAGAGCCCGGGGACGAAGTGTGGGAAGTGGGCCCCGGCCTTGGCGCCATGACGGCGGGCCTCCTGGAACGGGGGGCGGCGGTAAAAGCATTTGAAATTGATGCGGGTTTTATCAAAATCCTAAAAGAATATTATGGTGATAATCCCCGCTTTACCCTGGTGGAAGGGGATGTGTTTAAAACATGGCGCGAGGCCGGGGCGGCGCCGGGGGCTGGCCTGGGGCAGTGTCCCTTTTTTCTGGGGAATTTGCCCTACAACATCGCGGCGGCGCTGCTGGCCGACCTTATCGAAGGGCAGAGGTTTTTCAAACGGATGGTGGTGACGGTCCAACGTGAAGTGGCGGACAGGATGATTGCCAAGCCGGGCTCGGCGGATTATTCATCTTTTTCGGTGCTGTGCTCTTCAGTATATACCCTAACGCCGCTGCGGATCATCAAAGGCAGCGCCTTTTACCCCGTTCCCCATGTGGATTCCCGGGGCATCCGTTTCGACCTCCGTACTGATAGAGACCCCGGCGCGTACCCGCCCCTTTGGCAGCCATTGGTGCGGCGGCTTTTTGCGGATCGCCGGAAAACAATAAAGAATAATTTGCAGGGCTTTATCGGATCGGCTTTTATGCATCATACTGATAAAGAAGCCGCGCTCCGGGCCCTTGAATCCTGCGGCATCGATCCGCAGCGCCGGGCGGAAACCTTATCGCCGGAAGAATTTTCCGCCCTGGCTATAGTATTGGAAGAAATGAAAAAAAAGGGGATTGAGATTACATGAATATTCCGCCTGAGGGGATTGTCCAAAATATAAATCGCATCCGGGAAAATATAGAAAACATTTGCCGCCGCATAGGCCGGGATCCTTTGGAAATAGAGCTCATGGGGGTATCGAAATTTCATCCCCTGGAAAAGGTGGAGGAAGCCTGGCGGGGCGGGCTCAGGCTTTTTGGGGAAAGCCGGGTCCAGGAGGCGGCTGCTAAATTTTCCGGTTTCCGGGAGGCCCATGCCGGAGCGGAGATTCATCTCATCGGTTCTCTTCAGCGGAACAAAGCCCGCGCTGCCCTCTCCCTTTTTGACTGCATCCAGTCTGTTGACCGGGAATCCCTTATTGAGGAGCTGGGGGCCTTGACGGCGGGCCGGGAAAAGCCTTTAATGATTTTACTGGAATATCACACGGGGGAAGAATCAAAGGCCGGTTTTGCCGATGAAGATGCGCTTTGCCGGGCCGCCGAAAAGGCGCTTTCTTATCCGGGCCTCAGGCCTCTGGGGCTTATGACCATGGCGCCTTTTTCAACAGATGCGGCAATGGTTCGCGCTGCTTTTCGGGCTGCTTCTGCGGCTCTGGGCAAATTGAAGGGGCGCTTTCCCGGGGCCCCTTGGTCCTGCCTTTCCATGGGAATGTCCGGTGATTACGAAATCGCCCTGGAGGAAGGTTCGACCCTGGTAAGAATCGGCACGGCAATTTTTGGGGAGCGGAATACATGAAGGCTTTCAGATTTTTATTTTTTTTGACGGCGCTTTTTATCATTCCTGTTTTTTCTTATGCCCAGACTACCACTACACCGGTAACGCCCTCCGTCCCTTTTGATACCACCGGCTTTCCCCTCTGGGCCAAAGACCTCCGGCGCGCGGAAATAGTTGCCTTTGGATCTTTTCCCTTTGCCATGTTTCTTTCCATCACCGCCATGGACCTTTACCGTTATTCATCGAATGATTGGGATATCCGTTACGCCCCCTGGCCGGCCAAACCCGCCGCTGCCATTGATATGACCCAGGATGAGCATTTGACAGTGCTGGCATCGGCAGTGTCTATCTCGCTGACGGTGGCGCTGACGGATTTTATCATCGTGCAGATCAGACGGGGGAAGGCCGCCAAAGCAGCGGCGGCTCTTCCGCCGGGTAGTCCCATCATTATCCGCAGGCCTCAATCCGGCACGGAACCGGCGGCACCCCCGGCGGCAGATCAGGGACAGCCCTAGTGCCCGTTTTTTCCCAAACGGTGGGGGAGGGGCTTCCGGCGGATCTCAGGCTTGACCGTTATGCGGCGGAGTATCTAAAAATTTTATCCCGTTCCCAAATAAAAAGCCGGAAGCTCAAAGTAATGCTGGAAGGAAAAGAGCTAAAACTTTCCCTGCCCATGAAAAAAATAAAGGCCGGCGGGACGCTGGAATTCTCCTGGCTTGATCCTTTACCCACGGACCTGCTGCCCGAAGATATTCCCCTGGAAATTTTGTACGAAGACGACCGGGTGATAGTGATCAACAAAGAGGCGGGCATGGTGGTTCATCCCGGCGCCGGAAATCCCCGGGGCACCCTGGCTAACGCCCTTCTTTTCAGGCGGAACATCACCGTGCGGGACCAGCGGCCCGGTATTGTGCACCGGCTGGATAAAGATACCTCCGGCGTTATCATCGCCGCCTGGGATGATGAGGCGCTGGCTTTTCTGGCGGATCAGTTTAAAAACCGCCGGGTAAAAAAGCATTATGCCGCCATTGTCCGGGGCGTCCCCAAAGAAAAAAGCGGCGTCATGGAAAATTTTATCTGCCGTGACAGCCGCGACCGTAAACGTTTTACCGTTTCCGCTTTTCCTAACCGGGGAAAACACGCCGTTACTTTATATAAGGTAATCCGTTCTTACGGAAGTCATTCTCTTGTTTTGCTTCGCCCCAAAACCGGCAGAACCCATCAGCTTAGGGTTCATCTGCGTCATCTCGGTCATCCCATTTTGGGGGATCCCATTTACGGCGTTAAAGACCCGCTGTTTCCCCATGCCGCTCTTATGCTCCACGCGAAAAGTTTAAGTATTCTTCTCCCCGGCAAAACGGAAAAAAGCATTTTCAAAACACCGCTGCCGTCAAGGTTTTATTCTGTTATTACGGAGCTCATGCCTTGAGTGATGAAGTATGCGTCGTTGAAGAAACGGAATCCTGGGTAGCCCTCTACAAACCGTCGGGCATCCATTCGGCGCCTCTAAGAAAAGAAGAAACCGATACGCTGCTCCACTGGTGCGTTGAGCGATACCCCGAAGTGGGCGGCCTCCGGGGCTGGAAGACCGGGGAGGGGGGCCTACTTCACCGCCTCGATTACGAAACATCGGGCCTTGTCCTTTTTGCAAGGACCCAGGCCGCTCTGGAAAAACTAAAAGCAGATCAGGAGGCAGGGCATTTTATTAAAAGATACAGCGCGGTAACTACCTTTGAAAAAGCAAAAACCAGTTTGCCCGGTTTTCCCCCCGCCCCCGAAACACCGCCGGATAGCATAATCGGAAGCGCCTTTCGTCCCTGGGGAAAAGGCCGCCGCGCCGTTCGTCCGGTACTGCCGGAAAATGCCGGTGGAAACCGCATCTATCGTACTGTCATTATTGAACAAAAAGTTATCGCTGAGTATCGGCATTTTCGTTTGGAACTCAGCCGGGGGTTCCGTCACCAGATCCGCTGTCATTTGGCGTGGCTGGGCTTTCCTCTGCTCGGCGACCTCGTCTACGGCGGCCCGGATATCCCCGGTAGTACCCTGGCTTTACGGGCGGAGGAAATTATTTTCCCTGATCCTTTAACCGGGGAAATTCGCCGTTGTAAGATTTTTCCTCAAGATTTCTCTTAAACGGAAGCTGCGCGTTGAGCTCTTCGATGTTCTCCCGTTCATAATCGTTTACCGCATCAATATTGCTGGTGAAAAGTTTTTCCAGCACGGGGTCAAAAAATTTGTGATAGCTTTTACCGCTTACAAGCCTAAAGCCCCGGCGGATTTTGTGGGGGCTCCCCGCGCCGGGATCGAAAAAACGTATGCCTTCTTTGATAGCCCATTCTATGGGGGCGTAATAACACGCGGCGAAATGCAGATCTTTGATATCTTCGTAAGCACCCCAGTAACGCCCCCAGAGACGCTTGCCCTTGCGCACAAGAAAGGCCAGCGCCGCAAGCCCTTCCATTTCGCCGCCGTAGCGGGCCTCCACAAAGGCGATATTCTTGCGAAAATTTTTTTCCAGCCGCAGGAAAAAATCTTCGTTGACAAAGCGCGCGTCCCAGGGGAAAAACTTGTCGTTGGTTAAAGTAAAAAGCTCAAACATACGGTAAAAATATTCTTCCGGCGCTTCAAGGCCTGAAACAACCTGCACCGTAACGCCTTCTTTCCCGGGGCCTCCGTATTCCCTCTTGATGTTACGCCGCTGGTTTTTATCAAAACACTCAAGGTAATCGTCGAAGGCGGCAAAACCTTCGTTCTCCCAGAGGAAAGAGGAATGTTCCCAGGCCGCATAGCCCCGGTTTTCGAGGTTCCCGCCCCAGGCAGGATCTGCAAAAAGAATGTGCAGTCCGCAAATCCCGTTTTTACGGCACAGATCTTCCGCAGCCTGAAGTATGATGCGGGTAATCGCGGCTTCATCCTCGCCGGGGGCAACAAGAAAACGGTAGCCTTCCGCCGGAGTTGCAGGAACCATGCCCACCAGTTTGGGGTACCAGGGCCGTGAAAGCGAAGCCGCCGCTTCGGCCCAGAAATAATCGTAGACATACTCCCCCCGGCTTGAAGTACGCAGGTAAAAAGGAGCCGCCGCCTTGAGCCGGGTTTTATCCCACAGGGTAATGTGCAGGGGCTGCCATTCGGTTTCGGGCGAGACGCTGCCCGACGCTTCCAAAGCGGCCATCCATTCCCAATCCAGAAAAGGGATAGTATCTTCCGTGGTAAGGCTGTTCCATTCTTCCCGGGGAATCCGCAAAACGGAAGTGTATAGTTTGAGTGTATAGGTTTGGGTACTCACCTCAAAATCACCTTGGTCACTACCTCCCCGGCCAGATAAAACGATCCTGTTGCCAAAACAGGGAGCTGCCGTTCACGGCTCATTTCCAGTGATTTTTCTATGGCGGCGGCGGTATCTTCAATAAGGAATAATTCTGCGGTTTTATTTTTTTCATCGGCCTCCCGGCGAAAAATATCGTAAGCTTTTGGCGGATCGCTTTTTTTGAAAGTCCCCGGAGCGGTGATAATAATGGCGGAAAAATGGGGAACGAGGATTTTCGCCATGGCCTCAATGTCTTTTCCATCGGCGCACCCGAAAAGAAGAATGCCGCCGCTGCTGTAAAGGGTGATAAATGTTTTAATGCAGGCTTCTACGCTCCGGGTCGTGTGAGCGCCATCGATGATATAGGCCGGGTTTATGCCCTGCAGTTTTTCAAAACGGCCGGGGAGATGAAATGTAGAAAGGCCCCTGCGAATAGCATCATCATCAATAAGCGGAAAGCTGTGCCGGACGGCTAGGGCTGCCAGTGCTCCGTTGTATGCCTGAATTTCGCCGGGGATAGAAACAAAAAGATCTTTCAAATGTGTTTTTCCCCCCGTACCAACAGCAAGACACAGATCGAATTTTGTTCCTTTTTCATTGATGCAAATATTTTCCACGGCAGCTTCATCATTCAGATAATGGAAGGGGGCTTGAAGGGCGGCGGCTTTTTGCCGGAACACCTCCAGCACTTCCGGTTTTTGCGCCGCAAGGATCAGGGGCCGCCCCGGTTTTATGATCCCCGCTTTTTCCCCCGCAATGGCCTCCAGCGTATTGCCGAGGTATTCCGTATGTTCTTTTTCGATCAGGGTGATCACCGAGGCAAGGGGGTCCACGATATTGGTGGCGTCGAGCCTGCCCCCCAGGCCTGTTTCCACCGCCATGGCCTTTGCCCCGGCGAGGCGGGCGCAGAGAAAAAAGTAAAGGGTAAGCATTTCAAAAAAAGTCGGCCCTTCATCCCCCGGCAAAAGGGGCACCAGTGCCCGTTCCAAAGTTTCCGCCAGGGCGGCCAGTTCGTTTCCGGCCCCGGTGTAAATTTCCTCGCTGAAAAATTCCCCCGCCCAGCCTATGCGCTCCCGGTAATCGCTGACGTGGGGGGACGCATAACGGGCGGTTTTTATGCCGCCGGCCTCCAAAATTGCCGCTATCATGGCGGTAACCGAGCCTTTGCCCTTGGAACCCGCCACATGGATCACCGGGGCCGATTTCTCCGGATTTCCCGCCAGCCGGGCAAGAGCCTCCATCCGTTCCAGCTTAAAATCGCCGGGAAGCGGCTTAATCCGCTCAAAATTGATAAATTTTTCAAGCCATTTAAAAACTTCGGCGGAACCGGAAAAATGCGTCATGGTTAATGGTATCCTTTTTCAAGACTTTTCAAAAGATGGCTTTTTCGGTTATCATAAATCATGGATCAGATGGATCAGAAGGATATTTTTAAGCTTTTACCTTCGGGCGGCCGGGTGTACCTCATCGGCATCAAGGGCACGGGGATGTGCGCGCTGGCGGAACTTTTGGTCCGCGCCGGTTTTGCGGTTTCCGGCTCCGACTGCGCCGATGTTTTTTATACCGACTCTATTCTTCGGGAATTGAACATACCCTATCACGAAAGTTTTGACTCATCCCATATTGATTCCTCCATCGATCTGGTGATCCATTCCGCCGCCTATTCTTCTTCCAATGCCGAAGTGGCGGCGGCCGAACGCTTGGGGCTTCCGCTGCTCAAGTACACCGATGCGCTGGGGGCCTGGTCGGCGAATTTTGATTCGTCGGGTATCGCCGGTGTCCATGGGAAAACCACCACCACCGCCATGGCGGGAATGTTGATCCGGGGGGCCGGTCTTCCGGCGCAGATTTTGGCGGGGAGCGCTGTCGGCGGTTTCGGGGGCCGCTCGACTTTAAGCCTGGGGAATAAATATTTTGTGGCGGAAACCTGCGAGTACCGGCGGCATTTTCTTTCGTTTCATCCGGCAAGAATCGTGCTTACCGCCGTGGAAAGCGATCATCAGGATTATTTCCCCGATTACCCTTCTATCCGGGATGCCTTTGTGGAATATTGCCGGAAACTTCCTGCCGATGGCGAATTGATCTATTGCGCCGATGATCCGGGGGCCTGTGAAGTAGCGGCAATTATTAAAGCGGAAAACCGGGGCATACATTTTATCCCCTATGGTTTTACCGCCGAAGGCGATTTTAAAATAGAAAAATTTGAAGCGGCTGATGAACGGCTGAAAATAAAAATCGCTTCTTTCCCCGGCGAATTGATCCTCCGTGTTCCGGGCCGTCATTCCGCCCTTAACGCCGCAGCGGCTCTGGCTTTAACATCGTCGCTGGTCCACGCTGAATTCGGCGGTGACGGCTGGATTGAAGACCGGCGGGAGGCGGTGCGAAAAGCTTTGGAAATTTTTACGGGCTCCCGGCGGCGTTCAGAGATTATCGGGGAGGCGGGGGGAATTCTTTTCATGGACGATTACGGCCATCACCCCACAGCGATTAAAACGACACTGGAAGGCCTCAAGGAATTCTATCCCCGGAGGCGGCTGGTGCTAAGTTTTATGTCCCATACCTACACCCGCACCGCCGCCCTGCTTGACGAATTTGCCGCCTCGTTTACCGGCATGGATATGCTGCTGCTGCATAAGATTTACCCCTCCGCCCGGGAAACCTATTCGGGCAGCGTTACCGGAGAGACTCTTTTTCAAAAAACAAAAGAAGCATTGCAAAAAAACGGAAGCAAGACAGAAATTTTTTATGTTGATGAGCCTTTAGATGCGGCGGAGCAGATGAAAAAGATCCTCGCGCCGGGGGATCTTTTTATCACCATGGGCGCCGGGGATAACTGGAAACTGGGGCGTTCTCTTTATACTGATTTTTCCCAAGGAGCCGCCGTATGAAAAGCATGACCGGATACGCTTACAAAGAATACCGTGACGAATCACTTTTTCTTTCGGTGGAGATCAAGGGGTATAACAGCCGTTTTCTGGAAATTTTTGTCTATATGCCGCCGGTTTTGTCGGCGCTGGAAGCGGAAGTCCGGGAGTATATGGCCGCCCGCTGCGGCAGGGGCAAGGTGGAAATTTCCATCCGCTTAAAAGAACCGGGTTCCGCCGTTTTTGTTTCGGTAAATACCGAAGCGGTTCGATCTTATGCGGCGGCTATCGCAAAGGCTGCGGAAGTTTTGGGTACCGGTGAAAAACCGGGCCTTGCCCAAATTTTGCCCCTGGAAGGCGTGCTGGAGATTGAACGTAACCGTGATGATGAACGCTACCGGCGTTGCCTTGAACCGCTGCTCCGGGACGCCGCACTCCAGTTCGACGCCGAAAAAATCCGCGAGGGAAAACACACGGCGGATGATATTCTTTCGCATATCAATCAGTTAGAATCCTCCGCCGCAACGGTGGCTTCCCACGCACCGGAACTGGAAGCCGCCATAAAAGAAAATCTCCATAACAGATTTGCCGAGCTTCTGGGGGATAAAATTGACGAGAACCGTATTCTTGCGGAAACGGCGGTATTGTTGATGAAATATACGATTTCGGAAGAATTATCCCGGTTATCCTCTCATTTGGCCGAATTCAGGGCCGAAATGGAACGGAATCCCGGCCCCGGCAAAAAACTCGATTTTCTCTGCCAGGAGATAAACCGGGAGATCAATACCATCGGATCAAAAACGCCCCAACTGGAAGTGAGCCGGGCGGTGGTGGAAATGAAAAACGCCCTGGAAAATGTCAGGGAACAACTGCGTAATGTGGAGTGAAAAATGAATAAGGATTTGCGAATCGCCATATCGGGCAAGAGCGGCTGCGGGAATACGACTATCAGCAAAATGACAGCCGAAAAATTGGGGCTGCGTTTTATCAACTTTACTTTTCGTACCCTGGCGGAAGAACGGGGCATAGACCTTAAAGAGGTGCTCGCCCTGGCCGCCGCCGACGATTCCTGGGATAAAGAAGTTGATCGCCGTCAGGTGCATTTGGCTTTGGAAGACGGTGGTTGTGTGCTTGGTTCCCGGCTGGCCATCTGGATGCTCAAGGAGGCGGATCTTAAGGTATACCTTAGGGCGGATGCGAAGACCAGGGTGGAGAGAATTATGAAAAGGGAAGGGGGAACGCTGGAAGGGGTAACGGCCTTTACCGCGGAACGGGACCGGCAGGACCGGGAACGGTATATCAAAATTTACAATATTGATAATGATGATTACTCATTTGCGGATCTCATTATTGATACGGATAACTTAAGCCCTGCGGAAATCGCCGGGATAATTATTGAAAAGGCAGGAACAAAAAATAAAGAGCAAAATCACGGAATTTAAAAAAGCTGTTTACGATCATTATAAAAAAGAAGGCAGAAGTTTTCCGTGGCGGGAAAACACCGATCCCTGGGGCATCCTTGTTTCGGAGTTAATGCTTCAACAGACACAAACCGAACGGGTGATGGTCTACTGGACGCGATGGATGAAAAAGTGGCCCACGGCGGAAGCCCTGCACAAGGCCACGCTGGAAGAGGCGCTTAAGGAATGGAACGGTTTGGGTTACAACCGCCGCTGCCGTTTTGTTAAAGACTGTGCCCGGATCGTTACCACCAAGCTGAACGGCCAGCTTCCCCGGAAGCCCTATGACCTTATCGCCCTGCCGGGAATAGGCCCCTATACCGCCGGCGCTATCGCCTGTTTTGCCTATAACTTCCCGTCGGTGTTTATCGAAACTAACATCCGCGCCGCCGTGATCCACTTCTTTTTCCAGGATGAGGCAGAAGTGGAGGACCGTCAGCTGGTTCCCATTTTGGAGGAGGCTCTGGACCGCCGGGATCCCCGGACATGGTACTGGGCCCTGATGGATTACGGCGCCGCCCTGAAAAAACTTACCCCCAACCCCAACCGCCGGAGCGCCCACTATTCCCGCCAGAATCCCTTTGAAGGTTCCTTCCGCCAGATTCGCGGCAGCCTGGTTCGATCCCTGCTCGCCGGAGGCCCCCTCTCCGCCGGCGATCTGCGGAAAAAAATGGACATTAAAGCGGATGAAGAAGATATTTACAAGGCTCTCGATTCCCTTAAGGATGATTTTCTCGTGGCCGAAAAGGCGGGGGTGTACCAGATCAGGGAATAGGCGGCTCTATTCCGGCAAACGACTGCCGACAAATGGCTTGACATTTTTTATAGAGATGGGGTAAATTATTCTTATTGGTGCTTGGTTCTTTGAACCTTGATCACCGGAACGGGCCGCTAGCTCAGCTGGTAGAGCAGCAGACTCTTAATCTGCGGGTCCTGAGTTCGATCCTCGGGCGGCTCAAAGAGTTAATTCCTTGTAATACAAGGAATTACAGAGTAAATGACACTATAACTAAAAACCGGTAAGAATTGCCGGAGCCTCTGTCGAAAATCACCCCTTCCCGCTTTACCTTTTTCCCATAAAACTGTAGATTGATAGAGGGTTTATTCAGTAGAAGACGCAGGAGGCGGCGGATGGAGCATTTTACCCCCGAAAAGGCGAAAAAATTTTTCGTACCCGGGACGGTTATTCTTATCATCGCGGGGATTTTGGCGGTGATCTTTTTGGGGACGAGTTTCTATATCGTCGATCAGACCGAGGAGGCGGTGGTAACCAGGTTTGGGAAGTACCATGCCATCCGGGATCCGGGGCTCCAATTCAAGCTGCCCTTTGGCATTGACAAGCAGTATATCGTCAATGTGAAGTCCGTGCAGACCGAACAGTTCGGGTTTCGCACGCTTAAGAGCGGGTCTACTTCGTCTTATGCCAATCAGGAAAACGAATCCAATATGCTTACGGGGGATCTTAACATCGTCGAGGTGGAATGGATCATCCAGTACCGTATCATGAACAGTATGGAATGGATCTTTAAGGTCGCCGAGCGGACTTCCACCATTCGGGATGTGTCCCGGTCTGTGATCAACCAACTGGTGGGCGACCGGGCGATCATGGATATTATGGGGCCCCAGCGGAGCGCCATAGAAACAGCGGCGGTGGAGCTTATGAACAATACATTCAGGGACTACGAGCTGGGGATCAACGTGATCGCGGTGCAATTGCAGAATATCGATCCGCCCCAGGGCGTGCAGGCGGCTTTTGATGATGTAAACAAGGCGATTCAGGACATGAACCGTTTTATCAACGAGGGCCAGCAGGTTTACAACGAGGAGATTCCCCGGACAAGGGGGGAAGTGGACAAGATCATTCAGATTGCCCGCGGGGAGGCCACGGAACGGGTCAACCGGGCGAAGGGGGATGTGGCCCGTTTCAATTCGGTGTACGAGGAGTACCGCCGCGCGCCGGAGCTGACAAGGCAGCGGCTCTACTACGAGATGATCGAGGAAGTTTTCAAGGATGATAAAAACACGATCATCATCGACAGAAATTTCAACAACTTCCTGCCCATGCGGAATCTGGGCGGGGTGATTGGTTCCGGCGCTGCAGCCGAGGGGGCTCGCTGATGAAAAAACTTATCACTACATTGGTAGTCATAGCGGTCATTCTGATTGGCGTTTTGGTCATGGGGCCTTTCTATGTGCTTGATGAAGGCGAACAGGCGGTGATCGTCCAGATGGGAAAACTTACGGGAACCGTTACCGAGGCGGGGCTTCATTTCAAGGTGCCCTTTATCGACGAGGTGGTCCGGTATCCCAAACGGATCATGGCCTGGTACGGCGAGCAAAAGAGTATGCCCACATCGGAAAAGCAGTACATCTGGGTGGATATTACCGCCCGGTGGAAGATTTCCGATCCGAAAAAGTTTTATGAATCCATCTCTACTATCAATATAGCCTATCAAAAGCTGGGGGATATTATTGATTCGGTAGTCCGCACGGTGGTGGCGGAAAACCCCCTGCGGGAAACGGTGCGTAATTCCAACTTTATCATGGAGCGGGCGGCGGATGCCGATACGCTGGGGCTGGGGGACGAGATCGATCCGGGCCTTATGGCCACCATTCAGCCCACCAACACGTACGAGCCTATACAAAAGGGCCGCCGCCGTCTTGCGGAGGAGATCCTTGATCGTTCACGGGTTATTGTCAAAAACGGCGATTATGGTATCGAGCTCATCGATGTGGTAACGCGGCAGATCCGTTATTCTGATGAGCTTACCCAGAGCGTTTACGCCCGGATGATCAAGGAGCGGAACCAGATCGCCCAGGCTTTCCGCTCTGATGGTGAAGGTAAAAAGGCCGGCTGGCTTGGCCGTATGGAAAATGAACAGCGTTCCATCCTATCTTCGGCCTACGAACAGGCGGAGACGATTCGGGGAAACGGGGATGCGGAGGCGGCAAGGATCTATGCCGAGGCTTACGGCAAAGACCGGAGCTTCTTTGAATTTTGGCGGGCGGTGGAATCGTACCGGAACACCCTGCCCAATTTCGACAAGACCCTTTCCACCAATATGGATTATTTCAGATACCTCTACTCCCCCCAGGGCCGGTAGCATGAAAGGGCGGATTTTTATCTTTAACCATGAACAGGAGAAAAAGCCTGTTCTGGGTTTTGATACGGGTCTCGATCCCCATGCCTTTGCCCAGGCGAAACTGGCATCGTTTATCACCGAACAGGGCACTATCGTAGGCCCCGGTGGGCTGGTCGAACACTGGCTTCCCGGCGGCGTTGTCGAACGGAACGGCACCATGGTTATTTTCGGCCCGGCCTTTCGGGGAGAGCCGCTGGACGAGCTGCTTGACAACCTGGTTGTTGACGATGCGCATCGGGACGATGCGTTGGAAGCATTGCGGCGCTGGATAGCCGCCCGATCCCTGCTGGATGAAAAAATATATCCGCCCTGGCCTGCGGGGGCTTTTATCACCCTTTCCGGTGATGGCGCTTATGGGCTGCCGCCCTGGCCCGCGGGAACGGTCTTTTTTCCGCCCTACCGCCTGGTAAAACGCTGTCTGGAGGCCGAGGGCGGGGACGCTTGGCGTTACAGGGCTGAACAGTGGACCCATCCGGATTTGAAGGGCGATGAAGCGGATACGTTTACCGCCGCCGCCATGCTCTACAAAATTATTTCCGGTGATTTCCCCTTCCCTCAGGCGGATTCGGATCTGCTCTTACAGGATATTCGTGAGGGAAACTTTGTTCCCCTGCGGCTTGCCGCTCCCGGCGTTGATGAAGAAACGGCGGTTCTTGTTTCCGCAAGTCTTGCCCCTGTGGTAAAGGCACAAAAAGACGGAGGCCGTCCGGGGAGCGAAAAACTGGCGGCGCTTTTGGGCAGCGGTAAAAAGGCCGCTTCGTGGATACGCCCGCTGGAAACGGCGGAGAGGGAAGCCCTGAAAAAAGAACGGGAGCGTTTTGACAAGGCAAAAACGATGACCGTAAATACCCGGCGTTTTGTCATCCGCAACACGGCCCTTATCGGCGGTATAGCCATCGCCGTTTTAATCGCGGGTCTTATCACCCAGAGCATAGTGAAGGGCAACCTGGACCGGCCCACTACCCGCGGCATGAACCCTGTGGAAGTGATAGACACCTACTATAACGCTATCACTGCTCTGGATCATCAGCTTATGGAGGCCTGCGTCATCAAAAAAGCGGGGGAGTCCGATATTTCCATGGTGACAAATTTCTTTGTGCTTTCAAAAGTGCGGCAGGCCTACGAAATGGGCAGTGCCGGTTTTATCACTCCGGCGGTGTGGATGGAAGCCGGTTCACCGCCGACACTGGATACGGTGTTCGGCGTTTCGGATTTGGCGATACAGGAATTGGGTGAGAGTCCCGACGGCGGCGAATTGCGGTTCAGGGTTTCCTACCGGCTCTTTGTTCCGGGTTCCGCCCTAAGCGACGAGCCGCCGACCTTTGCAGACGGCCCCATAGAACCGTCAATGCCCCAGTCTGTTTCCCATGTTGACGAGATCCGGCTTGCGCTGCAAAAAGATCCCAAGCGCGGCGACTCCTGGCACATCGTGGAGCTTCTGCGGAATTAAGATGCTGGGAAAAATAATAGACAAAGCTTTTTCCGGCTGCTCCTTCAGGCACGTTGATACAGGGCCCCTCGGGCCGCAGTTTCGGGAGGGCCGTCTTTTTATTCCCCCGGAACTGCTGGAGCGAGCGGCGCTGGAGGGCTTTGGCGATCTGGGCTTTTATTTTCGGGAAAGCCACCTGAAACTCCTGGCCGCCCGGCTTGACGATTCGGCCTCATCCGCCAACGATAAATTTGTTATCAGCACGCTCCTCAAAAACGCCGCTATTGCCGCCCGGGGGGAACTGGCCCTTTGTCAGGATACGGGGACGGCCATTGTCTATGCGTGGAAAGATGAATCGGTTTATACCGGTGTTGACGACGTTTCTCTTCTTGAAAAGGGAATTGCCCGAGCTTACAAAAAAAATCATTTCCGCTCATCCCAGGTGGGGGCCTCCTCTTTTTTTGACGAATATGACACGGGCAATAATCTACCCGCCCAAGTTGAAATTAAATCAACCTGTGACGTTGATCCTGCAGGCCCCCGCTACCGTTTTCTTTTTGCTGCCAAAGGCGGCGGCTCCTCCAACAAGACCGGCCTCTTCCCCATGACAAAATCCCTTTTGGAAGAAAAAAACTTTTCCGCTTTTCTGGAAGAAAAAATCAATGCGCTGGGTACCGCCGCCTGTCCGCCCTATCGTTTGGCGGTGGTGGTGGGGGGAAGCAGCCCTGAGTTTAACCTCGAGGTATTAAAGCTGGCGACTACGGAAATTCTTGATGGCGCCCCCTTTTTTGGTGAAGAACATCCTGAGGGGAATCGGATATTCCGGGATCGTTATTGGGAGGAGCGGGCCATGGAGATGGGCCGGAGGAGTGGCCTCGGCGCACAGTTTGGCGGAAACGATCTTTTGCTGGATGTCCGTGTTTTGCGGCTGCCCCGCCACGCCGCATCCTGTCCTGTATCCATCGGCGTTTCCTGCGCTGCCCACCGGAATATGCTCGCCTTTATCGACCGCGGGGGCCTTCACCTGGAGTCGCTGGTTAGAAGTCTCAGAGAGGTGGTGCCTGGCACCTTTTCGGATGCCAGGGGCATTGCCCCCGGCATTGCCCCAGGCATTGATTTGGACCGGCCCATGGACGATATTCGCCGGGACCTTGCGGCTCTTCCCCCCGGAACCGCCGTTCTTCTTTCGGGAAAACTCCTGGTGGCCCGGGATGCCGCCCATCTTAAATGGCATGAGCTTTTGGCCGCCGGGGAAAATCTGCCTGGGTATCTTTATCATCATCCCGTTTATTATGCCGGCCCTGCGGCAACACCGCCGGGGAAAATTATCGGGAGCCTTGGCCCCACCACGGCCCAACGCATGGATCCCTATGCCGATGAGCTTATGCGCCGGGGTGTAACGCTGGTGACGCTGGCCAAGGGCAACCGAAGCGCCGCCTGGAAAGAAGCCTGCACAAAATACGGCGGCTTTTATCTGGGAACCATAGGCGGTGCCGCGGCGCTTTTGGCGGAGGAACACGTCACTTCATCGGAATTGATAGACTATCCTGAGCTTGGCATGGAGGCCGTACGGCTTATCACCGTACGGGACCTCCCGGCGTTTATTGCGGCAGGATAAGAAGCTTGTAACAGCGCCTATTGGCTTATCACAAAAGACAGGACAAACACCAGGCCGGAATCGGGAACATCTTCCTGATGGAAAAGGCCGCCCTGCTGCCACTCTATTTCGCCGTTCTTTATCTTGAACGGTTTAGCCAACATAAAGCGGAAGGGGATATTGGGGATCGTGAGCCTCAGTCCTACGCCTACGCTGTAGAACATATCTTCCCAGGAGAATTGCGTAAACAAAAGTTCCGGCCGGGCTTTGGTTACGGCGGCATCGGCAAAAAAATCCAGCGCCAGGAAGCCGGGATAAAGGGGGAACCGCAGCTCCGCCCAGTTATCAAAAAGGATTTTTCCCCTGTTATTTTCAGCCTCGCTGTTCCAGCCCCTGCCTGAAATCATACCGTCTATCATGGGAAGGTTGGCGCCCAGTATGGTCGTATCCCGTATAGGCTGGGGCAGAATGGTGGAGATACCTGAGTGGAGGCCGAAGGTAACGGTATATTTGAAAGTGTCGGAAACGGGGATGCGCAGGACCGGAATAAACAATTCGATCTTTGCATCGTTACGGATATAATGCTCTACCTCCATACCCAGCACGCCGTTAAAGCTTACACGCTCGGATAAATAAAGGCCTTTTGTGGGATCGTAGAAAACATCCCGGCTGTCCAGCGATAATGAAAGGCCAACCGAAGAAGTTGGCATCAAGCCGGAAAGCTGGTTTACCACCGTATCCCGGGGGTTAAATTGTACGTCGGTAATCTTGATACCCGGATAAACACCCCCGGATATGTTGAATCTGCCCAGAGGAGTGGGCCAGGAATTCGAAAGAGTAATACCCAGCTCGGTAGGGTACGTTTCATATTGTTGATTATCTTTTTGCGTATCCACATCAAAGTCCCATCCTGAGGCATGAGAAAATGACAGACTAAGGGAGAATATTTTTGATGCATAAGAGAGGGAAACTTTCTGATTGTCCAGGGTTAGGAAGTTTGCTTCGGCTGCAAAGGTAAGACTGTTACCCCAGCCAAAAAGATTTCTGTCGGTAATGCTTGCCAAAGCCATGAAACCGTCTTTCCAGTTATCATTATTACCTGAAAAACTTACACCGAACTGCAAATCGACAGTTGGTTCTTCGGTAACGGTATAAATTACATCAACCAGTCCGTCTTCGCCGGCCGGCTGCAAATCGGGAATAATGGCGCTAAAAAAGCCGGTGGCGTTAAGATTTCTCAATCCTTCGATCATTTTGCTGCGGGTAAGGATGGCTCCCTTGTACAGCGGTATTTTGCCCTGAATAAAGCTTGTTTTGGTTTTTTCATTTCCCCTGATGATAAGGTCATTCACCTGTGCGATATTACCTTCGATGATTGTGACGGCATATTCCACCGTATTTTTTTCTTCATCCCGGACCGGCGGCTGCATCACCCGGGAAAAAAACATATAGCCCTTTTCAAAGTAAAGATCATCGACCTTTGCCAGATCGGCGTCGAGTTTCCCCAGGTTCAGAACCGCCCCTTTTTCAATGCTTATAAGGGCGGAAAGGGTTTCGGTGGAGAATTCCCTGTTTCCCGCAAAGGTAAGCCCGGTGAAGGTATATTTTTTCCCTTCCTTTACGGTATAGGTGATGATTGCCTTTTGTCTTTCCCGATCGTCTTTGGGGAAACGGGTGTCCGGTTCGGCAACTTCCACATCAATATAGCCCAGGCTCCGGTAGTAATCCAGTATTCCCTTTATATCATCTTTTTCATTGGCTTTTTGATATACCGCTTTTGGTTTGGAGACAATAGTTTTTTTAAGCTCCCGGGAAGGAGCGACGCTGCTGTTTCCTTCAAAATAAATTTCTTCTATAAGAACTTTATTTCCTTCCTCCACCGAAAAAGCTATAGTGTTGGTGGTTTTTTCAGGGTCCCCATCGGGTATCACATCGACGGAGACTTTTGCATCCTTGTAACCGTTTGCAAAGTACAACTGCTGGATAGCATAAACTGCTTCCTGAAGTTTACTATCAGGTACGATATCTTTTTTTTGTAATGAAATTGCGTTTTTCAGTTTACCTGTGCTAAGACCGGAGTTTCCCTGAAAAACAATTTTTGATATGGTGGGATATTCCGTGACGGTACAACGGATTATTACCGCGCTGCGGGTTTCATCTGTGGGGACGGCCTCCGGTGTCAGTTGTCCGAAATATTCAAGATTATAAATTGTTCCCATAAGGTCCATGAGTACATCTTCGGAAAACTTTAATCCAATAAAGTCTTTAAGGGTGGATTGCATCTCGCCTGGTTTGATCTGATTAAGCCCGATAAATTCAATGCTTTGTATAGGTTTCCCCAAAAACCAGGTAGCGGCCTCCTGCTCGGCTTTTTGTCTGGCCATCTCCGCCTGAAGCGCCTGATGGAATTCCGCCCCGGTTACAACCTGGGTACCGATACGGACATTGAAATAGAAATCGGCATTGTCGGAGGATCTGTTGCCGTTCCCGTCCGGGGTCATGGCAATCCATTCATGGTCTGCATAGGCGGTGAAATTTACCAAAACACGGCCTGAGTTTATGTCGATTGTGTTCAGGGTACCGTTCATGTAACCAACCAATATCACGGAGGATCTACGGTTAATATTCAGTGATACAATAGTGCCATTGGTTCCGGTAAAAGTCCGCAGCTCCTGACCGTTGGCGGCGTTATAGACCTTTATACGGGCGGAATCCCCGGCAATAATGTTTCTGCCGTCAGGACTGTAGCCTATGCCGTATATCCAGTTGGGCAGCGTTTTAAAGCCGGAAATTTCCTGCCCGGTGTCCGCATTATAAATCCGTATCATGCCCCGGCTCGCCGCGGCAATATGCCTGTTATCGGGACTAAAAGTAAGGGCCTGGAAAGTATTGTCGCCTGAAATGGTTCTGAGGAGCTGCCCTGTATTTGCGTCCCATATCCGCAGCGTGGCATCCTCGGCGCCGGAAACAATACGTCTGCTGTCGTAGCTAAAAGCAACATCGGAAACCGCTTTTGTATGGCCCTCCAGAGTCATCGTTTTTTGATTTGTCTTTGGATCAATAATATCTATTTTGGATGAATTTGCCAGTAAAAAGGATTGGACCGAGGCGATTTTTGTCCCATCCGGACTGTAATCGATTATATTGGTTAAGTCACTGCCTAATTGAGTGGTCGTTATCAACTTCGCCTGATCGATATCCCATTCATCTTTTGTAGGATCGAGCCAACTGTTAAAAGTTACAAACTGTTTTCCGCCGGCGGTGAAGGCTGCTTCGCGAAGGCGCAGGGTGTTATTCTTGCCGAAACTTTTTACTTCCTGGCCCGTGGAGACGTTAATTATTTTGACGTCTTCCGCTATGGAGATGATCTGCCGGCCATCAGGGGTAAAAAGAGGCAGTATTGTTTCAATTTCAAAGTTTTTTTCCGTCTGCCCGGTAATCACATTAAGGACCATGGTGGCCTTTATTTCATTACTAAATTCAACATTAATGACAATCTGCGAACTGTTGGGGCTGAAGGCCAGTGAACTGAATTTTGCGCCGGTAAAAGTCCGTAAATTTGTTTGCCGTACCGTATCCCAAATATCGATAGAATCGCCCGAGCTCCACGCGATGTATTTGCCGTCCGGACTGTAGACAACATTGTGAAAAGGTTTTTCGCCTTCGGATAATGTGAAAAGTTTTTTCCCGGTGGCGGTGTCCCAGACGCCCACAATACCGCCGCCCTTTTTTGAATAGGGGGAACACCCCGCAACTTTTGTGCCATCCGGGCTTAATGCCACGCTGTCTGCGCCGGAGTCGCCCACCCAGATAGTGCGCAGATCGCGGCCCGTATTCAGATCCCAAATTACCGCAGTGCCATCCGCCGAACCGGAAAGAATCCATTTGCCGTCGTTGCTGAACGAAACCGATTTTATTATGTCATCATGAATTTCAAAGATCCGTGTTTCTTTCCCGGTGACCGCATCCCAGAGGCGGACCGTTTTATCTTCGGAACCCGACACGATATATCTGCCGTCCCTTGAATATGCCACCGATGTAATGTCATCGCTATGGCCGTTAAGGGTCATAAACTCCCTGCCTGCGCTTAGGTCCCACACCTTAAGGGAATCCCGGGAACCGGTAACGAGGTAACGCCCGCTGGGGCTCACTGCCGCGGCATTGATGGAGTAATGATGGCCCATCTCGGGGTACACGATGAGCGGCGGCTGTTGTTGAGCAAACAGAACGGGAATGACAAAAAAAAGCAAAAACAAAGCCGGCGCAAATTTTTTCATGGCGTCTCCTGTTATTGCGAAGCGAGTTTTGCCTGGGTTTTCCTCCGGGCGGATTTGGCATCCTCGTGTTCAGGATCAAACTGCAGGACCTTATCAAAGTCCGCCAAAGCCTTTGCATATTCCTTTCTTTCGTCAAAGATGAGCCCCCGGGTATACCAGGCATAAGTCAAATTAGTATCATTGGGCCGCAGCCTTAAGACGTTGTTATAATCCGCCAGGGCTTTGTCGTTGTCTTCTTTTACATAATAATAAATGCTGCCTCTGTATGCATAAGCCCATGCGTATTTTGGTTCCAGTCTGACGGCGGTGCTGAAATCTTCTATGGCTTTGTCGGTGTTTCCCTGGTAGTCATATATTACACCCCGGTGATGGAAGTATTGGGCCGATTTGGGGTTTATCTGCAAAGCTGCGTTAACATCAGAGAGGGCCCTGGGGTAATCTTCCAGTTTAAAGTAGATATTGGACCGGCCAAAAAGAGCATTCGCGCTTTTCGGGTTTAACCTGACAGCCTCATTAAAATCTGCCAGGGCCTTGTTATTATCCCCCTGATTGAAATATGACCATCCCCGGTTACTGTAGCCGAACACTTTTTTCGGAGCATATTTTATAAATTCACCATAATCCTTGAGGGCGCCGGAATTATCTCCACCATCGCTATAGGCAACAGCCCGGCCCTGATACGCTTCATAATCCGTCGCATCGGCCCTGAGCCGTTCGGCACAATCGGTAATGACCCTGTTAAAATCGGCCTTCGACTTTTCAGTATCGTTTTTGTATAAATAAGACTGCCCTCTAACTAAGTAGACGTTAGCAAATTCAGTGGAATTTTTAACCGCATACCGTATGCCGGAGCTGGCGTCCGTCAGAGCTTTGTCATAATCCAGGATGGCGTTATAATAAAGGCCCCGGTAGGCAAAGGCATTAACATATTTTGGGCTCATTCTTAGAGCCTGGTTGAAATCCGCCAAAGCCTTGGCATATTCTCCGGTATCCATGTATAATTCTCCCCGATTCACCAAAACGACCGGCAGCCGGGGATTTGCCTGTAGAGCCTGATTATAATCCGCCAGGGCTCTGGTATGATCTCCCTTTTGGTAATAGCAGGAACCGCGAAGTTCCAGGGCCAAATCCTTACATATCCCCCGGTTTATGGCGTCGGTGAAATCCGCAATCGCCTTGTCATATTCGCTTATTCTGGAATTTTCGTAGGCCCGGGCGAAGGATGCATAGTTATTGTTGATCTGCGCCGCCCGATTCCAATCCGTTTTGGCCCGGACGGACTGTCCCCGGATATAGTAAACCGTGCCCCGGGAAATGTAAGCATCCGCATAATTGGCGTTCAGCCTGATGGCTTCGGTAAAGTTGCCTGCCGCCAGCTCATACTCGCCCTTGTTCAGGTTATCAAGCCCCTGTTTGTAGGCGGTTTCTGCGGGATCAGCCAGGGGGGTGGGGGGAGGCGCAGGCTGGGGTTCTTCCGTAATTTCTATGGGTTCTTCCGCGATCTCTACCGCCGCCGGTTCAGGTATCAATTCCGGTTCCGGAGCTTTAACCATGAAGGCTTTTTCCACCAGAACTTCCACAGTTTCACCGGGGCGGACCAGGGCCGGCTCTTTGGAACCGTACAGAACACCCTCCGCAGTTTTTACGGTGACAATCGTGTCGCCGTTGGCCACATCGTTGATTATCACCGTACCGTTGGACTTTATTTTTGTACCCGTGTCGGTTCCATCAATATAAATATCGCCTGAAACTTCGGAGTTGACTATCAGCGTACCGGGGCCATCCCGGGGAATTTCCTTTTTTTGCTGGCAGTTGGCCAGAATAATGATAAATAACAGGGAAACGCCCCCAAAAAACCAGCGAAAATGACGGATTTTCATCATATATCTCCCTTGGATGATACTACAGACGAATAACTATAAGTCCGGTTTTTGGGAAATGTCAATATTTGAAAAATTATTTGAAAATCATCAAAAAACACTTGACACATTGTACTAGTGCATTTATTATTGTACTAGATGAATAGCACAATGCTTGAGCCGGGGATGAGATTCTCGCTGGACCAGTCCAATGGGGTGCCGATTTATCGGCAGATCATCCAGCAGATAGAATACGCAATTCTGTCCGGGCGGATGCGGCCCGGCGACCGCTTGCCCACGATCCGGTCCCTGGCGGTGGATTTGAAGACCAACCCCAACACCATCGCCAGGGCTTACGGCGAGCTGGAAATCCGGGGGATTTTGAACACCCAGGTGGGGAGCGGCACCTATATCTCCGACAAAAAGCCGGTGATAGAGGATGACGGCCTGAACCGGAAGATTCAGGAGGTTCTGGTCAGGTTTGTACAGGAAATGCGGGACCTGGGTGTGGAGAAGCGGGAATTGGTAAAACTTGTTGAAGAATTTAGAGTGCAGAGTCGTAAGTAACAAGGAGGTATATATGGCAAAGATTTTGAATAGTGCGGCTAACAATGCACGGACTTCAACTGCTGCACAACCGTTGGTGAAGAATGAGCGCCGGAGAACGAAGCCGGATTTTACCCTGGCCCTGCTGCGGTTCATTATATTGATGATAACGGCGGGGTTGATTCTGATGTTTGGTCCATCTTTGCAACCGGTGAGCGTGGCGATTAACTGCGCCGTTTTTCTCGCGGTATTGCTGCTGGTTTTTTGCATACGCAAAGTGAACGAGTGGGATCGGGCCATTGTGCTGCGCTGGGGCAGGTTCCACAAAGTGCGGGGACCGGGGCTTTTTTTCCTTGTGCCGCTGGCGGATCGGGTTACCCAGACCGTGGATCTCCGTATTCGCGTAACGGACTTTTCGGCGCAGGAAACTTTGACGCAGGATTCGGTGACGGTCACCGTGGATGCTATCTGCTTCTGGCTGGTCTGGGACCCCCAGAAAGCGATCCTTGAGGTGGAAGATTACGAGGACGCAGTGGTTCTTTCTTCAAAAACCGCTTTGCGTAACGCTATTAGCAGTCATGATCTTTCTACCTTTCTCGAACGGGGCGATTTAATCGAAAAGCAGATTCAGGAAGAGGTGGACAAGAAGACCACCGAGTGGGGAATCACGGTGCAGTTTGTGGAGATCACCGACATACAAATCCCCGGGGAATTGCAGGATTCTCTTTCACGGGTGGCCCAGGCGGAACGGGAGAAAAAGGCCCGGACCCTGCTGGCTGAAGCGGAGATCGAGATTGCTAAAAAACTTGAGGAAGCGGTGCGGATATACGCGAATAATGAACCGGCGATGAAGCTGAAAATACTTTCGATATTGAACGAGGGCCTCAAGGCGGGGAACTCCATGATGCTGGTACCCAACTCAATCGCCGAGGAACTTAAGACGAAAGACATTTTCGGATTGGAAGCGTTGAATGAATTGAAAAAGAAGGAGCTTTAATATGACCGTCGTAAAAGCTGAGAATGTGATTAAGGATTATGGCCTTAATGGAACCACAGTACACGCCCTGCGGGGGGTGAACCTGGAATTTCAGGGTGGGGAGTTTGCCGCCATTGCAGGGCCGTCGGGGAGCGGCAAATCTACTTTTTTGCACCTCACAGGCTGCCTTGATACGATCACCGGCGGTAGTATGCAAATAGGCGGTTCGGACACCAGCAAGATGTCCCGCAAACAGTTGGCCCTTTTGCGGCGGCACAGCATCGGGTTTATTTTTCAGGCCTACAACCTTATCCCCGTACTTTCGGTGGAGGAAAATATTTCCTTTCCCCTTACGCTCCTCGGTGTTGATAAAAACGAAGTGGCTGAGCGTACTGCCCAAGCGTTAAAGGATGTGGGCCTTGAGGGAATGGCAAAACGGCGGCCCAAGGAAATGTCCGGCGGACAGCAGCAGCGGGTGGCTATAGCACGGGCGCTGGTGAAAAAGCCCGCCCTGATCCTCGCCGATGAGCCCACGGCAAACCTGGACTCCAAGATAGGCCGGGAGATTCTTGAGCTGATGCTGGCCCTGAATAAATCCGTGGGGACCACCTTTATTTTCTCTACACATGACCAGATGGTCATGGACTATGCCCGCCGGGTGGTACACATCCGTGATGGGCAGGTTGAAAGCGACGAGGTTAAATAATGACCCTTTCAAGCGTTAATGAACTGGCCCGCATCGCCTTCCGCAATCTGGCCCGGCACAAGGTAAAGACGGTATTGTCTATCCTGGCCATAGCGGTCAGCGTGACGGTGTATATCTTTATGGATAGCTGGCTCGTGGGGATGAATGTGGAATCGCGGCGGAACATTGTGAGTTACGAAACCGGGGCGGCGAAGCTGCAAACAAAAATGTACTTTGAAAAACTCGACGACCGGCCCATGTACGAAAATTTTGACGGTTGGGAGTCTTATGCCTCGGCGCTGGAACAGGCCGGCTACGACGCGGCCCCCCGCTTTGTGTTTACCGGAACTCTCTACAGCGAGACCGGCTCCGCACCGGTGGAGTTTAATGCCATTGATCCGGAGGCGGATGCAAAGGTGCTGCGGGTATCGGGTACCGTTGAAAGCGGCAGGTACTTGCGGAACGGCGAATTCGGCATACTGCTGGGGGCCATGACCGCGGATAAACTCAAGACCGGCATCCCCACCCGGCCTACAAAGTTTGAGCTGGAGAACGAAATCCTCCCCACGCTTCCCGAAAGTGAGCACGGCTTTGTGCGGGGACTTTACGAAACCGCGGCGGCTAAATCCGGCGGTGTTTGGGCCCCCAAACAGGTCGAACTGGAAGAGGGAAATAGTCGCTTTATACTCCGCAGGGATGTCAGTGCAGAGGATATGAACCGCTACTGGGCGCTGTTGGAGGAATCGGGCAGGATGAGCGTCCGCATCTCCACGGTAATCGACATAAAGGCGGCGCCGGATTCGGTGCGGCAGGACAAATACGAAGCGGACCTGCTGCCCCTGTTTACCCCCGAAGAAAAAACGCTTTTTGAAAGCGCCTATACCTTTGACGAATTGCTCAATGCATGGCTGCTTGATACCGATGACCCCAACACCCTGGACGCTATACTGCAAGCCATGGTGCGGGCGGACTACTCCGGCGCGATTAGACACGTGAACCAGCTTATCTCCGCCGTGGTGGTGGGGGTCGTCAACGCGCCAAACCCCAAGCTCAACAACAACACCGCCTTTATCCCGTTAGATGCGCTGCAGGACGAGACCGGCCTTATGCTGGAGGGCCATGTGACCGAGCTTGTTATCCGCAAGCACAACGCCAGTGATACTAGTTTACCCAGGATCGATGAATCGGCGGCCCGGATCAGGGTAGCGCTTGAAACGGTGATGGGGCCTCTCCCGAATGATCTCGCCATTGAGGGCTGGGAAGGCTACGCCAAGGACTACCTTGCCGCCTCCGCCGGGGATAACTGGAGTTCCTACATTATAATCATCATCCTCTTCATCCTCTCCTTTTTGGGGATCGCCAATACTATGCTGCTGGCAATTCTGGAACGCACCCGCGAAATTGGCATGATGCGCGCTCAGGGCATGACCGACAGCCAGCTCCTCTTTACCCTGATGATGGAAGCGGGGATGGTGGGGCTGATTGGTTCTATCGCCGGGCTTGTCATCGGCTGCCTCCTTAACATCCCCATGGTGGAACACGGTGTGGACTTTAGCGCCATGACTTCCAGCATGGGCGGTGACATTGGCTACCGGGTCAACGGCGTGTTCCGCTCGGCCTGGAATCCGCCGGTCATCGTGCTTACCGGCATTGTCGCCACGATCCTGTCGGCGGTAATGGCCTTTTTCCCCACCCGGCGGGCGCTCAAAATGCCCATCACCGAAAGCTTACGGTTTGATTAGGAGGAATTTATGAGCAGCACTATCGGAGGATTCTGGTCTCTTGTTACCATAGCCCGGCGGAACATTCTGCGGAATGTGCGGCGGACGGTTATGTGCCTTGTAGCGGTGGCCATAGCGGTATTTTTCACCATCATCATGCAGTCCATGATGGGGGGGATGATGAAAGGCATGGAAGACGTGATCCAGATTTTCGACACAGGACACGTCAGCATCGCCTCGGCTGAATACGAGGCGGACAAGGAGTATATGCCCGTGCAGTACCCCGTTGCCGGAGGCAAAAGCGCCGCCGGGTTGGAAGCGGCGGTTAAGGCCATTCCCGGCGTAAAGGCGGCGTTCCCCCGGATCAGCGCCTTTGCCACTTTACAGGACAGCACGATTAAACACGCCCTGCTCTGGGGCATCAAGGCCGAAGGGGAAACGGCGGTGAACCACTTCAACATGACCGACCGTAACAACGGCCTCGTTACCGGGCGCTTCCCCGAGCCGGGCAAACGGGAATGTGCCATCGGCGTGTCTATGGCGGAAAAAGCGGCTCTGGGCATAGGCGACGAGGTCTCTTTCAAAACCGTGTCCGCCCAGTTCTCGGACAAGTTCTACAGCCCCCGTGTCGTGGGTATCTACAAATTCGACTATCTCAAGTTTGACGAGGACGTGATCCTCCTGGACTACGACAGCCTCTCAAAACTCCTGGTGATGGAAGACACGGTGCAGCAGCTTTTCATCTTTGCCGATGATCCCCGGCAAAGCAAAACCATCGCCGCCTCCCTGTCTTCCCTCTTGGGCAGAACCGACATCGTACGGGAATGGCGGGACAATTATTTTATGGTGATGATGCAGCAGAGCATGGCTATCTTTTATGTGATCGAGCTGGTGTTCCTCATCGTGGCGAGCTTCCTTATCATCAACACGGTGGTGATGATCATCCACGAGCGGATCAAGGAAATCGGCATGATGGGAAGCCTGGGCATGACCCGCCGGGAAATCGTGCAGGTCTTCTTTTTCGAAGCCCTGTTCCTGAGTATCCTTGGTTCCCTGGCCGGGGTATTTTTCGGGGGCATCCTGACCTTTATCGGCTCCCGTTTCCCCCTGGACTTCAACGCCATGACCGGCGGCGGCATGAAGGAGTTCCCCTCGGCGGGCACCATGTTCCTGGAGTTCTCCCCGGGCATACTGGCGGGCAGTTTCTGTTTCGGCGTGGTGATCTCCGCAATCTGTACGCTCATCCCTTCGCTCAAGAGCGCGTTTGTGGAACCGGTTGAGGCGCTGCGGAGATAAATATATTTTTGGAGGTTCATATGTGCAGGAAAATGTTATTAGTCGTATTAGTGTTTGTCATAAGCGGTCTCGCTTTTGCCCAGACACCGGGCGCCCCGGCGCCTTCTGCGTCCGAACTTTTGCGGAGGATCGATGAGAACGAGATCTACGCCACTATTGAGTACGAAGGGGAGATGATCATCGAGTATCAGAACCGGCGGTATGTAAAGGTGATGAAGGCCTGGGCAAGGGGCGATACCCACAGCTTTATCGAATTTACCAACTCCGAAGACCGGGGCACCAAGTACCTCAAGCGGGACGGCCGGCTCTACGTCTATTCCCCCGACACCGAGGGGGTGATGCTCATTTCCGGCCACATGCTCAAAGAAAGTATGATGGGGTCCGACCTTTCCTACGAAGACACCATTAACAACGACAGTCTTTCCAGCCGCTATAATCCGGTTCTTTCCGGCACTGAGGTCTGGAACGGGCGCGACTGCTGGGCGCTGGATCTCACCGCAAAAAAACGGACCGAGAGCTACCCCAAACAAAAACTCTGGATCGATAAAGAAACGGGGGATCTTCTTCATTATGAACTCTTTGCCCTTTCCGGCGCCAAGCTAAAAGATTTCACCATGATCAAAGTGGATGTGATCGGCGGCCGCCGTTTCCCCGTGGAATACGAGATGCGCGACCTCTTGCGTAAAAACAGCAAGACCACTTTTGTGATGAAGAACGTTATCCTTGATAAACCCATCGCCGATTCGGTGTTCAGCCAGAGGAATCTTGAGCGGTAGGGGAGGGGAGGCTATGAAAAGAATAACGCTTGTGTTTGTGCTGGTGCTGATAGCGTTCAGCGGCGGCGTTCTGGCGGCCCAGGGGCTCGATTTTTCGGGCACACTGGACAGCCGCCTTCTGGGCTTGGCGGGGGCGGGAGCGGCGCCGGACTTTTCCATGGGTTTTGAAACCTGGGCCAACCTCCGCTTTCAGACACGTCTGCGGGACTACGCCTCACTCTACGGCGCGGTCAACCTTATCGCCGCCACGGGAAATATTGCCGCCGCCGCCCTTTCGACATCCTCAGCTTATGTCGCCGGTGAAAACTACATCGCCGCACTGGAACTGGAACGGCTCTACTTCCGCATCCGGGGGGAAGCCCTCCAGCTTGACACGGGGCTTTTACGAATTCCCCTGGGTTATAGCATGGTCTGGGGCCCCACGGATTTTCTCAATCCCCGCAGCCCCCTTCTCCCCGATGCCCGGCCCCATGGCCTGCTGGGCGCCTCCTTTTCAGCCTATCCCACCGACACCCTTAAAATCTTCACCTTCGCCGCCGGCCCGAAAGATCCCCTCGTCACTGATGGCGGGGGCTGGACCGCCGGTGTAGGGGCCGAAAAGCATTGGGAAGGGGCTGGCCTCCAGGCCAGCCTTCAGGGCTTCTATGCCTATGAAACCCCCGAGGGGCCCTATACCGGGGGACGTCACCGGGGCGGCCTCTCCCTCAAGGCGGATATTGAGCTGGGGTTCACGGCGGATGCCCTTTACACCTACGACTATGAGGCAAAAACAACGATTGACGGCCTCGCCGCCGCCGCCGGGGTTGACTATTCTTTTTTCAAGGGTGATCTTACCCTGCTGGCCGAGTATCTTTACAGCGGTGAAACATCTTCCATCGCCGAAAGCATGGGGCTGCGGCACCGCCACTATATTGCCATGACAGCGGTCTACCGTATCGATGATTACACCCGTCTTAACCTCACCACCATGGCGGGCCTGGAGGATATTTCTTTTTTGCCTGTCCTCGGGGCCGAATATGAACCGTTTCAGGGTATGGCTCTGAATCTTTCCTGTCAGGTTCCTTTGGACCGGGACCTTTTCACCGGCAGTGGGAACCACGGCGAGCTGGGGCCGGAAAAAACCGGATCCTATGCCCGTATCACCTTAAAGGCCCGGCTCAAGTTTTAGGGGAGACGCAAAATGTTAGAAAAGGGGCTTTGCAAAAAATATTTTATACGGTATATTATATAAAAATGTAGCCTAGGGGGAAATATGCCTGAGAACGATGGGAAAGTTTATATAGACTGGAATGACGGCATTAAGCGGGTCATGAACAATGCCAAGCTTTACACTAAACTTCTGGATAAGTTCAAAACCGGTACTAATCTGGGGGATCTTTCTGCCGCATTAGACGCGGGGGACTATGAAAAGGCCCAGGCGGCGGCCCATACGATAAAAGGGGTAGCGGCGAATCTTTCTCTGGCAGAGCTTTACAAGCAGGCTCTGGAGGTGGAGACCCAGATCAAGGGTAAATCCGTGGCTCCCGGCGTTTTTGATGCCTTGAGCGCCTGTTTTACCGAGACTTTGGCAAGTATCGATAAGGCCGTTGCGGAACATGCCTAACACCGTTTTGAGTCAGCCGGCGGTGCTGGTGGTTGACGATATCGACATGAATGTGATGATCCTCGAGGAGATACTTTCCGATGATTACCACATCCTCACCGCTAATAACGGGAAACAGGCCCTGGATACCCTGCGGAATTCGCCGGTGCTGCCCAAGATCGTCCTTTTGGACCTGATGATGCCCGAAATGTCCGGCCGGGAAATGTTCGAGATCATGAAGGCCGATGAAGTTTATAAAAGGATTCCGGTGATTTTTATTACCGGCGAGGGCGATTCCGAAAGCGAGCTTTTGGCCGCCGGGGCGGTGGACTTTATCCCCAAGCCGTTCAAGCCCGAGATCGTCAAGCTCCGGGTGAAGAACCAGGTCGCACTGAAAAATTACAGCGACAATCTTGAGATCATGGTGGCGGAAAAAACTGCCGAAGCCACCGCCACGCTGGATAACGCCCTTCAGGGATTGGCCAACGTGATTGAACACCGGGACCTGGAATCGGGGGAACACGTCAAACGGACCCAGCTCTACGTGAACGCCCTGGCGAATCACCTTATCTCCTCAGGCTCAATTTACGCCCAGCCCCTGCTGGACATACAGCCCGATATCATCGTTAAATCCATGGCCCTCCACGACGTAGGGAAAATCGCCATCCCCGACCGGATCCTCCTCAAGCCCGGCCGTTTGGACCCGGAAGAGTATGATATCATGAAGACTCACACCGCCCGGGGCAAGGAAATCATCGGGGAGCTGGGGGATGTGAATGCCTCGATCTACCTGAAACACTGTGAAGATATTTGTTACGGCCACCACGAACGGTGGGACGGCAAAGGTTATCCCCGGGGGCTCAAGGAGGAAGAAATTCCCCTGTCGGCCCGGCTGGCCTCCCTGGCCGATGTCTATGATGCGCTGGTCTGCGCCCGGGTCTACAAGGCTGCCATGCCCTATACCGAGGCGGTAAAGATCATCACCGATGGCCGGGGCACTCAGTTTGATCCCATTATGACCGACGCCTTGATAGAGATTCAGGAAGACTTCAAAAAAGCCGCTCTGCAATACTCGTAGTTTTGCTTAAGGGACGGGTCAGGCGGCTGAAAAGTCAAAAACCCTGCTAAAATCTATGGCCGCTCCGGGGATGGAGATAAGGGGAACCTCTTTTTCGGCATTATAGGAATGGTAGATATACGAGCCCTGGGACCACTCCAGGACACTGATGACCTCCGCATCAGGATCAACTATCCAATATTCCGCCACACCCGCTTTCTGGTAAAGATTGAGTTTTGTGATCATATCGTGGGACCGGTTTGAAGACAGAATCTCAATAATAAACCTGGGCGCTCCGTTGTAGCGGTTTTCCATCAGTTTTGACCGGTCGCAGACGGTAAAAATATCCGGCTGCACAAAGGTTTCCCTGTCGCCCTGTTCATAAAGGGGATACACGTCAAAGGGGGCCACAATCGGCATACAGCCGGATGCCTGTAACTTTTCCCTTAACTGGGAGCCGATTGCCAGAAGCACCGTTTGGTGTTTGTACCCCGGCGAGCTCATGGCATATTCGATGCCGCCGATATATTCAAAACGCTGCTCTACCAGGCTGTTCTCCCAAACTTCTTCCTGTATCTTTTCCGCTACTGCCATGGTATCTCCTGTATATTCAATTTCTAGTGATTACCATAACCTATCGGGGAGCGTAAAACAAGGCATGGTAATGCTACCGTTTGCCCTTGTCAAAAATCTCGCCGAGGGCCCGGGGCGGGTGGTTGTGCCGGGAGAAAAAGACCAGGAGGAGCAGGGTCAGCACATAGGGCAGAATCAGGAGCAGGTCCGTAAAGTTGCTGGGCATCCCCAAAAAGAGGCAGAGCTGGTAGCCCGAAGACCGGGCGAAACCGAAGAACAGGCACACCGCCAGGGTGGGCAGAATTTTCCAGTTGCCGAAGATCAGCGCCGCGATAGACAGGTAGCCGTAACCCATGTAAATATTGGGCGAATAGTTTGCCGAGATGGAATAGGCCAGAAAAATTCCCCCCAGGCCGGAAAGGGCCCCGCAGATCATAATGGCTTTGACTTGAGTTTTTCCCACATCGCAGCCTGCGGCGTCTACGCTATGGGGATTTTCCCCCGAGGCCCGCAGCCGCAGCCCGAAGCGGGTTTTGTAGAGAACGTACCAGGAAATACCTGCCATCGCCAGAATCACAATCTCGAAGGGGTACATATTTTTGAAGATCCCCCCCAGGACCGGTATTTGGGAGAGGCCCGGCACGGTGAAACGCAGGGAAACGCCGATCTGGAATTTGTTCGACGCTTCGCCGGTGATCACCCCGTTGATAATACTGGTAAGAAAAGTGGTCAGGGCCATGGCCATGGTGTTGACCACTACGCCGCTTATCACCTGCTGGGCCTTGAATTTGACGCAGAGGACGGCGTGGAGCAGGGAGAAGATGAGTCCTCCCGCCATGGAGGCCGCCATGGCGATATATATCAGGTAAGGGGAACCGGCGCCGAGGCTGGAGCTGCACAGGACCACCGCCACCGCTCCGGTAAAGGCCCCGAAGCCCTGCAAACCTTCCAGGGCCAGCATGGTTACGCCGCTCCGTTCACAATAGATGCCGCCTATGGCCATGATCAGCAGGGGCAGGGCGAAAGAAAGGCCGTCGATAAAGATTACGTCCATGGTTTTTCCTCCCCGTCAGGCGGTTTTGCTCCGGCGGCGGTTTTTTCCAGCGCCAGATGGGCCCGGTAGCGGATATAAGTGCTGCAGGCGCTGAAGAGGAGCAAAATTCCGGTGATCACCTGGGCGATTTCCTTGGGAACCCCCACAAGGGAACTCATGTACACGCTGCCCCGCTGGAAGATTGTTACCAGAACGGAGGCGAAAATTGCCGTCACGGGGCTCAGGTTTCCCAGGAGCGCCACGGCGATGGCATCGTAACCCAGGCCCGCCAGGGTTTTAGGCACGATGTTGTTGTAGTAGCCGAGGTAATAGGTAACCCCCGCCAGGCCCGCCAGAACCCCGGAAAAAAGCATCCCCATGACCAAACTCCGGCCTTCCCGGATCCCGGCATATCCGGCGGCGTCCCGGTTAAGGCCCACGGCTTTAAGCTCAAAACCCAGGGTAGTCCGGTTCAGGATGAACCGGACCACAAACACCGCCGCCAGGGCGATAAGCAGCCCCAGGGGAATTGTGGGCCTGAGCTTTCCTATGGTTACACCGGTGATGGTCAGCCGGGAAGCGGCGCTGCATATCTTGGAAGACCGGGTGATAATATCAGCATAGTAGGTGTTGATAAAGAACCCCGTCACATAACTGGCGATGTAATTAAGCATGATCGTGGAGACCACTTCATGGATGTTGAACCGGTACTTGAGGAAGCCCACCAGAGCCCCCAGGGCGCCCCCCGCAACAATGCCTATCAGTACCACCAGCGGCCGGGCTATGGCCGGGGGCAGCGAACTGTAACCCACAAAGACCATGGCGAGAAAACCCGCCGTCAGCATCTGCCCGGCGATACCAATGTTGAACATCCCCGTTTTCAGGGCCACAATCACCGCTAAGGCTGCCAGCAGCATGGGGGAGAGGATCCCTCCAAAGGAGAGAAGGTCCGTCACCATGTTCTGACCCCCGCCGTAGGAAGGCCGGGGAAGGAACCCGCTGCCCCGCAAAAACGCCGCCATGGCCGTTAAAGGGTTTTTCCCCAAAAGGAGCAGCACGAGGGAAGAGGCTGCCATGGTGAGTATGATAGCAAGGGCGGGCATCGCCACGGGGCTGGTACGGTCCTCGTCCAGAAATTTCAGGATACGCCGGATCATGAACGCACCCCCATCATGTATTCGCCGACTTCCCCGGTGGAAAGTTTTCCCGCCGGGGAAATATTCCGCAGTTCCCCTTTGAAGATAACGCCGATGGTGTCCGCCAGATTCATCACCTCGTCCAGCTCCAGCGAAATAAGCAGCACCGCTTTGCCCTTGTCCCGCTCGTCCAGAATCTGCCGCTGAATATTTTCGATGGCCCCGATGTCGAGACCCCGGGTGGGCTGCACAAAAATCATCAGGTCCGGGTTAAGGGAAATTTCCCGGGCCACAATAGCCTTTTGCTGATTGCCGCCGCTCATGGATCGGGTAAGGGTCTTAACGCCCTGACCGCTGCGGATGTCATACCGGAGGATAAGGTCCCCGGCATAATTGCGGATAGCCTCGTCGCTGAGCACCCCGTGTTCGGAAAGGGGAGGCCAGTAATAATTTTTGATGGACAAATTTTCTCCCAGATTAAAATCCAATACCACGCCATAACGCTGCCGGTCTTCGGGGATATAGGAAATTCCCGCCTCGGTCCGGGGCCGGATTTTTTCAGCCGTAATATTTTTCCCTTTTAAGATGATGCGGCCCTTCCAGGGTTTGAGGAGCCCCGCCAATGTATCGGCCAGCTCCACCTGTCCGTTGCCCGAAACCCCCGCCACGGCAAAAATTTCCCCCCGGCGGATAGAAAAGGAAACGTTTTTTACCACCTCGAATTTATGTTCGTTCCGCACCGAGAGGTCCTGTACTTCCAAAACGGTCTCGCCGAAACGGGGGGGGCTTTTTTCACGGGTAAAAGACACAACACGACCCACCATCAGATTGGCCATCTCCTGGGTGGAGGCGTCTTTTACGGAAAGCACCTTGACCAGTTTTCCCCGGCGGAGTATGGCGCAGCGATCGGCGATCTGTTTTATTTCCTCGAGCTTGTGGGTGATCAAAATGATAGTCTTGCCCTTGTTCCGCAGCTCCCGCATGACACCCAAAAGAAATTCGATTTCCTGGGGGGTCAGCACCGCGGTGGGCTCGTCGAAGATCAGAATCTCCGCCTGCCGGTAGAGCATCTTTAAAATTTCCACCCGCTGCTGGGTGGACACGTTGACATCATCAATGCGAAGGGAAGGGTCCACTTCCAGGCCGTAAGACCGGGACAGTTCCCGGATTTTTTCTCCGGCGTTTTTAATATCAACATAAGGGAAAAGCCCCATCCATTTTTTCAGGGGTTCAATTCCCAGGATGATATTTTCTGCAATCGTATAATTATGAATGAGTTTGAAATGCTGATGCACCATGCCTATGTTCAGGGCCGCTGCGGCATTTGAAGATGAAAGGGAAACCTTCTGTCCCCGGACAAAAATTTCCCCTTCATCGGGTTCGTACATTCCAAAGAGCATACTCATGAGGGTCGATTTACCGGCCCCGTTTTCTCCCAGCAGGGCGAAAATTTCACCCCGCTTTACGCTGATGGATATATCGTCATTGGCGATGATGCCGGGGAAACGCTTGGTGATGCGCCTCATCTCGACGATATATTCATCAGACAAAATTGCCCTCCTGCCTGGGATTACAGGCCCGGGAAATTCGTGGGCGTATGGCCGTTAAAATTCGCCGCGGGAACGATGGCTCCGGATTTTATCTTGCCGTAAACATCCTGAAGTTTGGCCAGGGTATCGGCGGAAAGTTTGTTCCGTCCGGCGGTGGAAACATAGCCGGTGGAATCGGTGGAAACGCCTAAAAGATCGTTCTTTCCCTTGAAAGTGCCGTCTTTAATGGCCTGGAGCTGTTTGGCAACGTTACTGTGCATCACCTTGAGTCCCGAGGTAAGCATGATGTTTTCCGTTCCCTTGAAGCCGTCATCGTACTGATCCACGTCAACGCCGATGAGGTAGACCCCGTTGGCTTCCTTGGCGGCGGTAAAGACGCCGTTCCCGGAAGATCCGGCGGCCACAAAAAGCACGTCCACACCCTGGGCTATCAGCGCCGCCCCCACCACTTTGCCCGTGGCTTCATCGGCAAAACCGCCGATATAGTTGCCTTTCACCGGTTTGCCGGTTACATCGGTGCCCGCATAGGAGGGAAGCTCCACATACTGGGCTTTGCCGCCGAGGTATTTGTTGGCATAGTTCACACCGCTCATAAAGCCGAATTGATAGTTGACATTGGAGGGAAAGGCCATGCCGTTCACCACCGCCACCTTGCCGCTTTTGGTTTCCAGGGCTGCCGCAATACCGGCGAAGAACCCGCTCTCCTCCTCGTGGAACTGCAGGGCGTAAATATTCGGGAGCTCCATTTCCTTGCCGTCCACCGTGGGGTAGGTATCCACCAGGATCACCTTCCGGTCCGGGTTATCCTGAAGCACCGCGCCCACCGGGGCAAACTGGAAGCCGGGAAGCACCAGCACATCGTAGTCGGCGATGATGTCGCCCACTGCGGTAACCACCTTGGCCATGTCGGGTTCCTTGATGGCGGTAACCGTAGCCTCGGGGTTGTTCTTTACGAATTCCAGGATGCCGTTATAACAGTCCTGCCCGAAAGACCCGTCGTCCACCCCGGAAGTGGTCAAAATGCCGACTTTGAGCCCCTGGGAAGCCCCGGCCGCTTTTTTTGGTTCCTTGTTCCCGCCCGCAAAAGCAGAAACAGCCATGGCAAATGCCAAAATAATAGTCAATACTTTCTTCATATTTTCCTCCTGAGTGAGAATAATATCATAAATAAATGATTTTGTCTATTTGCCTGATGTTTGTCTAATCGTTCAGATAGCCGCCGTCCACCACCAGAAGATGACCATTCACATAGGAGGCCGCATCGGAGGCCAGAAACACCACGGGGCCCATGAGGTCTTCCGGACAGCCCCAGCGTTCCAGCGGCACCTTGGCGGCGATGTTTTCCACCATCCCTGGCTGGCTCCTGAGCAGCGCCGTGTTATCGGTTTCCATAAAGCCCGGAGCAATGCCGTTTACCGTGACCCCATAGGCCCCCCACTCGTTGGCGAAGGCCCGGGTAATCCCCGCCACGGCGTGTTTGCTCGCCACATAGGCCGAAACATTGCGGCCCCCCTTGAAGGACTGCACGGAACATATATTGATGATCCTTCCCCTCCGGCGGCGGATCATATCGCTGCCGATGTATTGGGTAAGGAGGTAGAGGGATTTGACGTTGACATCCATCACCAGGTCCAGGTCTTCCCGCGGATAGTCCTCCGCCTTGTGCACCGGCGTTACCCCCGCGTTGTTGACCAGAATGTCCAGGCGGCCGAAGGCCTGAAGCATTTCTCCCGCCAAGGCTTCCATGGTTTCGGGCCGGGAAAGATCCCCCCGCAGCTCAACGCATTTTCTGCCAAGCCCCTGGATCGCCGCGGCAGTTTCCCCCGCATCCGCCCTGCCCACCGTTACGATATCAGCCCCGGCCTCCGCCAAAGCTTCCGCCATTTTTCTGCCCAGACCCTTGTCGGCGCCGGTAACCGCCGCTATTCTGCCTTCCAGTGAAAAAAGGTTCATAGTGCCCCTCCTAGTACGTTTTCTCCATCCCCTGGAATTGTTCCCGCACTTTTTGGAGACGTTCAAGTTCCCGGGTGATGGTTTTTTCGTAATTCAAAACTTTATTTTCGATGCGGAGGGCTTCGTCTTCCCAGTATTGGATCCGGGTTAAGTTGATGAAACGGAAACGGCGGTCCCGGGATTTTGCTGCCCATTCTGCGGCGTCTTTCCAGTAATACAGGGCGGTGCGGAAACATTTTTCCGCAGTTTCAAGGCTTTCCAGATTTTCATCTTTCCAGGGCGCATTGTAAAAATACGCATTCCGCTTGTTCCATTTGTTTCCCAAAAAAAGGTACTGTTCGATCATTTTCAGGTTAATGTGCATCATAAAGAGGTAGCGGTATTTTTCCCACTGGGTTTGATTTTCTATCAGGGCCATGGCGTAGAGGGGGTTGGCGAAATCGGCCTTGAGGGCCTGCTCCAGCCAGTAGATGTTTTCCATGGTGTCGTCGGGGTACTGGATGTAGTGCAGATGGTAGAGTCTGAAATACTGCTCTTTGTAGGTGACGAGGTATGCCCCCAGCGATGGGGGGGAGAGGGAAAAAAGCGTCCCCAGAAGAACCAGGGGGATGAAACGCCGGGCGGCGGTTCGGATCTTCGTCATTGTGATAATATCGGCAGTTTTTCCAATGCGCTCCAGACTTCCTCCGCCACTTCTTCGGGGCTTTTTGACGCGTCAATAATGGTGACCGACACCCCCGCCTCGGCGTATTCGGGGAGCAGGGCCAGATACCGTTGCCGGACCTGGATCTGAAAGTCGAGATTTTCAAAAATTTCCTTTATTTCCCGGCCTTCCATCCGTTTTTGGGCGATTTCCGGGTCCAGATCGAAGTAGAGAAGGGCTTCGGGATGGGGAAAATCCTCGTTGAGTTTCCGGGGCAGGTCTTCCCCGCAGTCTATTCCCTGATAAACCAGTGACGAGGGCACATAACGGTCGCAAAGCACCAGTTCGCCCCGGCGGCAGCGTTCCACGATGCCCCCCGCCCCGAAAAGGTGCTCCTGCCGGTCCGCGGTGAAAAGCCGGGCCAGGGTTTCCCGCTGCAGGGATTTTTCCGCTCCCCCCAGGGCGCCGCGGATGATCTTACCCAGGGGGCCATCGGTGGGCTCAAAGGTGGTGTAGAAATGCGGCGGGAAGTACCCTCCCGGGGCGTTTTCGACCACGAAC